>NZ_JAJLOZ010000036.1:0-43575 GCF_025548615.1 Arthrobacter sp. A2-55
CCACCGGCACCGGCTGCTAAACCACGCACGCACCAACAACCGGGACAACCACGTCGTGATCTCCAACCTCAACGACCCGGGACGTGGATATCTCCAACCTCAACAATGTGGGACGTGGTGATCTCCAACCTCGACCGGGGCGGTGTTTAGCCCAGGCTCTTGACCAGCTCGCGGTAAAAGACCACGCCGGCTCCCAGCGAGGAGATCCGCACCTTCTCATTCACGGCGTGGAGGCTGGCGCGGTCGTCCACGTCCATCCAGAGCGGGGAAAAGCGGTAGACGGCCGGGCAGATGGCTGTGAAATTGCGCGAGTCCGTAGCGCCGGTCTGCACATACGGGGTGACCACCGCCTGCGGGTAGGCGGCGGCGACGCTGCGGGTGATGAGGGAAAACTGTTCATTATCCGAAGCCGACACGGGCGACGGTTCATGGCCGCCGCGCACCCGCAGTTCAACGGAAGGGTCGTTGATGATCCGCCCAAGCCGTTCCAAGGTCCCCTGCACGTTCTCCCCCACTGCGATGCGGATGTTGGCATTGGCCCGGGCCGTTGAGGCCAATACATTGGCCCCGCGGCTGCCTTCCAGCTCTGTGATGGTTACGGTGGTCCGAGTCATGGCGCGTGTCTCGTCGCCCAACTTGTCAAAAAGTTTGGTCATCGGGGCCTTGAATGCCCACATGTTGGAGGTGACAAGGCGCAGCCCCAGACCGCTGTGGGCGCCGATCCGCCGGAGCATTTCCACGATCGGTTCCGGCATGGCCTGCGGGAACGGCTTTGATTCCAGCGCCACGATGGCCCTGGCCAGACGCGCGGTGGCCCCCATTTTCGGCGGCGTGGACGCGTGCCCTCCGGCGCTGCGCGTCACCAGTTCCACGTCCAGGATGCCCTTTTCCGCAACCCCGACGACGGCGGCCGGCGGCTTCAGGCCCGGAAACGCGTCCTGGGCAACGGCGCCGCCCTCATCGAGGACCATCCACGGCGCCACCCCGCGGTCGTAGAGCAGTGCGGCAGCCGCAACGGCGCTGTCACCGGCCGTTTCTTCGTTGTTGCCGAACGACAGGTAAATGTCGTGTGACGGCGTGAAATCATCCTGCAGCAGGGACTCGACAGCTCCGAGAATGGCCACCAGGGCCCCCTTGTCATCCAGCGCACCGCGCCCCCACACATAGCCGCCATCCTGAACACCGGAAAATCCCGGATGAGTCCAGTTGTCGCGCTCGTCCACGGAAACCACGTCATAGTGGGCCATGAGCACCACCGGCCCGGCACCAGTTCCAGCATTGTTTCCCGTCCCCGGCCACGTGAAAAGCAGCGCGTGGCCGTTTACCAGTTCCCTTTCCAGGTGGGCATGGACCTGCGGATACAGGCGTTCCAGGGCATTGATGAGCCCGGTGAATTCATCCAGGTCAATTTCATCGCGGCTGCGCGAAAAGACAGTGCGGAAGCGGATCAATTCGCTCAACCGGTCCGCCGCCGGCTGGGCAAATTCGGCACCGATGGCCTCTTGTGACGGCCTTGGGCCCTCGGGTACCGCAGAGCTTCCCGCGCGGTGGGCACGAACGCCCATGACCGCAGCGGTTCCGGCAGCCCCGACTGCGAGCGCTGCAGCGACTGCACGGTTGAGGGTTCTTGAGCTTCCTGCTTCCATGCCCAAAGTCTAGGACACGGTTATGGGGGCGGGCCCGGCGGCTGGAGCCGGAAGACGGCGTGCTGGTCATCAGCACCAATCCGGGTGAGAAGCGACACAGCAAGCCGCCGCAGGAGGTAGGATGTCCTCATGACAGCAGCCCCGTACCGCCTTGCCCGTGTCCGCCCCAATGACGCCGTCCAGGGGCCGTTGCCCGAACAATTCTTTGTCCGCAACGACGCCCTGGACTTCGACAGTGCACAGGGCCGGCATTGGGTGCTCGTCAAAACACCCTTCCCGGCGTCTCCAGCCAACCAAAACAGTCCGGAGCGCGCAGGCTGGACCCTGGGCGGGGCTGTCTCGGAGGAACAGTTCACTTTCCTGGCCCCGTGCGCCCCGGCCAATGTCTTTGGCATGGCACACAACACCGGAGCCCCGGGCCGCGCCCTGCCGCCGCAGGCATTCCACAAGGCCGCCAGCTCGGTGGTGGGGCCCGGCGATGACATCGTGCTCAGCCCCGGCGTGGGGTACGTGGACCCGGAAGCCGAGTTGACCGTCGTCGTCGGCCGGGCGGCACGGAACCTGACGGTTGGCAATGCCCGCGAGGCCATACTGGGTTTTACCATCGGCAACGACGTGTCGGCCCGAGACGCCCAAAAGAGCGACGAACTGTGGATCAGCGCCAAGAGCCCCGACACCTTCACCCCGCTCGGTCCATGGATTGTGGTGGGCATGGAGGACCGTGGCGCGCCCATCAGCATTGCGCACAACGGCACCGAGCTGCAGGGGGGCTCCACGGACGACCTCGGGTGGGGCGTGGAGGAGATCATGGTCTACCTGAGCGGATTCATGACTCTTCAGCCCGGTGACGTGATTCTTACCGGGTTCCCGGCCGAATGCCGCCGGATCAGGCCCGGTGATGAGGTGGCGTGCCGCATTGGCGGGATCGGCGAATTGCGCAACCCGGTCCGGGCCGGGCAGTAGCGGCCGGCCGGGCAGTAAAGCCCCAGCAAATTCACAGCCTGCCCCCACCCTTTGTTTTGGGTTGTCCCACCATCGGGTGGCAGTATTGGTTACCTATGGCAACAGCGACTCCGGCCGAACCCGCGTCCCCGGTTCCCGACCCCGGCACAGACGGACTGGCACTGGCGGTCAAGCCGCCCGCGCTGCAGCGCCATGCAGTTTTGCTGAAGCAGCTGCGCGGATTTTGCGTGGTCGCCGTGATTTGCACCGCCACGTCCATGCTGATGTACGCGGGCCTGCGCCCCCTTGCCGGCACCCAGTGGGCCAACGCCATTTCGCTGATCCTGTGTTCCGTCCTGAACACCGACCTCAACCGCAGGATCAGCTTCGGCGTCCATGAACGCCGCCTGTGGCTGGTGGACCAGCGCCGCGGACTGTGGATCATGCTGCTGGCGCTGGCCATGACCAGCGGAAGCCTGTGGGTGCTGGGGCTGGTGAACCCGCATGCGTCCATCAAACTGGAACTGGCGGTCATCGTGCTCGGCAATGTCGCCTCCGCGGTGGCCCGCTTCCTGCTGCTGCGGTATTGGATCTTCCGCCGCCTGCGCGCCGGCCACGCCAAGTATTAGCCCGGCAGCTGTTCCTGCGCAGCTCGCGGCTGCTGGGTGCCAAGGCGCTGGACACCCTCGACGGCGGCCGCCAGCTGGCCCGCCGCCGTCGCCAGATCTGCGGCCGAGACGTCCTGGCCAAAGCTGAACCGGAGCGCTGTTTGGGCCACCGTGCGTTCCACCCCCATGGCGGTCAGCACCTCCGAGGGCTCGTCTGAGCCCGCCGCGCAGGCCGAGCCGGAGGAACAGAGAATGTTGCGGCGCTCCAGATCGAGCAGCACTGACTCGCCGCTGGTCCCCGGCAGGCAGAACGAGGCCACTGACGGCAGCCGGCGGGTCCGGTGGCCCGTCAGGACGGCACCGGGCACCAGCTGGAGAACCTTGTCAATGAAGCCGTCGCGCACCGCGATAACGCGGTCCGCGGTTGCCCCACGGGAGGATTCAGAGAGCCCGAGCGCCGTGGCCAGGGCCACGGCGAAGGCCACGTTTTCCGTCCCGGACCGGAGGCCGCGTTCCTGGCCGCCGCCGTGCACCAGCGGCTCGCACGGCACTCCACCCCGCAGGTACAGCAGGCCAACACCCTTGGGCGCCCCCACTTTGTGCCCGGAAATGCTCAGGGCGTCCACACCCAGCTCTTCCACGTTGAGCCGCAGCCAGCCGGCCGCCTGGACAGCGTCCGTGTGGAATGGGACGCCCATGCCGCGCGCTGCGGTGGCCAGGACCGGGATGTCCTGGACCGTCCCGACCTCGTTGTTGGCGTACATGACGGAGGCCACTGCCACGTCGGACCCCGGCACCCAAGCGGCGGCCGGAAGGCCATGGTGGGGGCCGCCGTCGTCCTTGTCCTCCGGGGCCGCCGGCAGGGGCGCGTCAGCACCGCCGGCCAGTGTCCTGGCAAACACTGACGGGTCCACCAGGGCGTCGGGACCCACCGGCACCACGTCCACCGTGAAGCCGTGGACGCGGCGGAGATAGTCGGCTGACTCGGCGATGGCGGGATGTTCGATGGCACTGATGACCACGCGGTTGCGGCGGGGATCCTCGGCGCGGCGGGCCAGGGCGATGCCCTTCAGGGCCAGGTTGTCCGCCTCCGTGCCGCCGGAGGTGAAGGTGAGCTCCGCGGCATGGCAGCCCAACACGGTCGCAGCATCTTCGCGGGCGTTTTCGATGGCCAACGCCGCCCTTTCGCCCAGCTCGTGGTGGCTGGACGGGTTGCCAAACTGGTTGGTCAGGTAGGGGAACATGGCCTCGATCACCTCGCGGCGGACCGGGGTGGTGGCGGCGGCGTCGAGGAAAATCACGGTCAGGCTTCGATGGCGATGTCCAGGCCCAGGTCCAGGGCGCGCACACTGTGGGTCAGGGCTCCCACGGAAATGATGTCCACGCCTGTGCGGGCAATGCCGGCAATAGTGGACAGGCTGACGTTGCCGCTGGCCTCCACCAACGCCCGTCCGTTGACCAGTGCCACACCTTCTACGAGCTGGTCGTTGCTGAAATTGTCCAGCATGATGGTGTCCACCCCGGCTGCGAGAACCGGCTCGATCTGCTCGATGCTGTCCACTTCCACTTCAAAGTGGACGGTGTGCGGCAGCTGGGCCCTGACGCCGGCGAGCGCCTGGGTCAGCCTGGCCGGGTCGCCGCCGGTGAGCACGGCGAGGTGGTTGTCCTTGGCCAGCACGGCGTCTGAAAGGGAGAATCGGTGGTTGTGCCCGCCGCCACAGCGCACTGCGTAGCGTTCCAGGGCGCGCAGTCCGGGGGTGGTCTTGCGGGTGTCCGTGACGCGCGCGTTGGTGCCCTCGATCAGCCTCGCATATTCGGCGGTCTGGGTGGCAATGGCGCTCATCCGCTGCGTGAGGTTCAGCGCAATCCTTTCAGCCGTCAGCACGCCGCGGGCCAGACCGCTGACCCGCATGATCCGCTCCCCCGCGGTGAAGGGCCGGCCGTCCGCGACCAGCTGTTCCACCTCGGCCGCCGGGTCCTGCATTTTCATGGCCGCGGTGAACACGTCGCCGCCGGAAAAGATGCCCGGTTCCCGCGCCACGAGCCACGCGGTGGCGTGCGCACCCGCAGGCAGGAGCGTGGCGGAGGTGATGTCGCCGTACGGTGCGTCCTCCACAAAGGCCGCCCGCAGGATGTTCTCCACAATTGCGCCCGGGAGGGTTGGCAGCGGGGCCTGCGCAGGGTGGACTGGATGGAGCGGGACGGGGCGGACATGGCCGACGGCGTTCATACTGTTTCGCTTTCAAGGACGGGAAGGCTGGTGGGCAAGTGGGCGGACCCTGCACTGGTGTCACGCACCCAGAGGTGCGGGCTCCGCCCGGTCCCCGGCGGTTCGGGGAAGTCACTGCGGAAGTGGCCGCCCACCGAGTTTTCGCGGGTCAGGGCCGCGTGCACCAAGAGCTCAGCCACTAATAGTAGGTTGTCCAGCTCAGCTTCAGCCTGTGTCGCGGGACGTGGGCCGCCGGCCTCCGCAAATTCTTTGGAGGCCGCCTCCGCCTGTCGACGCCATGAGGCCAACTGGGCTGCTGCCTCGCCTAGTCCGGCGGCGTTGCGAACCACTCCGGCCCGGGCCCCCATGAGGCGGCGCAGTGATTCGCGGTCGAACCCAAGCAGGGAATCGCCGGGCGCTGCGCTTGGCACCTCGGGCACGGCGGGCACGGCGGGAACGGCGGCTCCATCATCCAGGGTGGCCGCTTCCGGCCACGGGGTGCGGGTTTTCGCCCCGGTCCCGGGCCACAATCCGAAGCTGCCCGCGGTGAATGACTCCACGGCGCGGCGGCCAAAGACAAGGCCTTCCAGCAGCGAGTTGGAGGCCAGCCGGTTGGCACCGTGGACGCCCGTGCAGGCCGCCTCACCTGCGGCATAGAGGCCCGGAAGCGAGGTTTGGCCGTGGAGGTTGCTCGCGATGCCGCCCATCCAGTAGTGCGCGGCCGGGGTGACGGGCAGATATTCGCGGGTCCAGTCGAAGCCCAGTTCACGGGTTCGGGCATCAATGGTGGGGAATCTCCGGGCCAGGTAGCCGGCGCCGTGTGACGCCTCCACGCCGGTGGCGTCCAGGAACACGGTGGCCCCGGGTTCGGCGTGGAGGCTGCGAAGGTGGGCGGCGATGCTGCGGGAGACCACGTCCCGTGGCGCGAGGTCGCCTTCCGGGTGATAGCGCGCCATGAACGCCGTGCCGTGGCTGTCGCGCAGCGCGGCGCCGGCTCCCCGCACGGCCTCGGATATCAGGAAGTTGCCGCCCACGGCCAGGGCGGTGGGATGGAACTGGAAGTATTCCAGATCTGCCACTGCGGCGCCGGCCCGCCAGGCGGCAGCCAGGCCGTCGGCGGTTGCCACGGAAGGGTTGGTGGTGAAGTCAAACAGCTGCCCGGCTCCCCCGCTGGCCAGCAGCACGGCGCCGGCTTCCAGTGTCCAGGGCCGGCCATCGGGGGCGAGCAGGGCCACCCCCGTGACCTGGCCGGCGTCGAGCACCAGGTCCCGGACGAAAGTATTCTCCAGGATCGTCACCGTCCCGAGGGCGGCGGCATCGCGGACGGCCCGGATCAGCCCGTCGGCAATTGCTGCGCCTGTCGCATCCCCTCCGGCGTGCAGGATCCGCGCCGCCGAATGGGCGCCCTCCAGGCCAAGGGCGCGCCGGCCGGTGTCGGCGTCGCGGTCGAAGACGACGCCGAAGCGTTCCAGGGCGCCGATGTCAGCGCAGGCCTCCTCGCACAGGATGCGCACGGCGTCGGGGTTGCACTGGCCGGCGCCGGCCTTGAGGGTGTCGGCGATGTGGGCCTCGACGGTGTCCCCGGGGGCGGCGTCTTCCGGGCCCAGCACTGCACAAATGCCGCCCTGGGCGAAATGGGTGTTGCTCTCCGCCAGGGCTCCCTTGGTCACCAGGGTGACCCGCAGGCCTGCCTCTGCCGCCAGCAGGGTGCTGAACAGCCCGGCGATGCCGCTGCCCACCACCGCCAGGTGCGAGTTGCGCGTGCTCATGCGCCCGGGGCCCCTGCGGCCGCCTGCCGCTCCGGGCGCTCCTTCGCTGACCGCGGCTTGGCTGCAAGCATCCGCTCGAGCGCCACGCGGGCGTGGACGGCGGTGGCCTCGGGGACCGTAATCTGGTTGAGCACCTCGCCGCGGACCAGTCCTTCCAGCACCCAGGCCAGGTAGCCGGGGTGAATCCGGTACATGGTTGAGCAGGGGCAAATCACCGGGTCCAAACAGAAGATGGTGTGCTGGGGGTACTGCGCGGCCAGCCGGTTGACCATGTTGATCTCGGTGCCGATGGCAAAGGTGGTGCCATCGGGGGCGGCCGCGACGGCCTTGAGGATGTAGTCGGTGGACCCTGACTCGTCCGCGGCGTCCACCACTTCCATGGGGCATTCCGGGTGGACGATGACGCGCACGCCCGGGAAGTCGGCGCGGGCCTGGTCGATCTGGGCCGTGGTGAACCGCTTGTGCACGGAACAGAAGCCCTGCCACAGGACCACCTTGGCGTTCCGCATGACGTCCTCGCTGTTGCCGCCCAGAGGCTGGCGCGGATTCCACAGCGGCATTTCCTCCAGGGGGATGCCCATGGCCTTGGCGGTGTTGCGGCCCAGGTGCTGGTCGGGAAAGAACAGTACCCGCTGGCCACGCTCATAGGCCCATTCCAGCACCGTGGCCGCGTTGGAGGAGGTGCAGACAATGCCACCGCGTTCCCCACAGAAGGCCTTAAGCGCGGCCGAGGAGTTCATGTAGGTGACGGGGATGACGGGGACACGGCCGTCGGCGTCGGGCTCCGTTCCGTAAAAGGCCTCGAGCTCGGCCCAGCACGCCTCCACGGAGGGCACGTCGGCCATGTCGGCCATGGAGCAGCCGGCAGCCAGGTTGGGCAGGATCACGGACTGGTGGGCTCCGGAGAGCATGTCTGCCGTTTCAGCCATGAAGTGGACACCGCAAAACACAATGGCCTCCGCCTCGCTGCGGGCCTTGGCGGCGTTGGCCAGTTGGAAGGAGTCACCCAGGAAATCGGCAAACCGCACCACCTCATCCCGCTGGTAAAAGTGGCCCATGACCACCACGCGATCGCCAAGTTCCGCCTTGGCGGCGAGGATGCGGGACGTGAGTTCGTCGTCGGACGCGTCCTTGTACTCCTGCGGCAGCTGGCCCTGCCGGGGGGTGGCGGCAGGGGCCGCGTCCTCGTTGGAGGCGCCGGGGCCGTAGCCGGGCGTGCCGGCAAGGGCCTCGGCCAGGTCAAATTCCCACGGTCCCTTGGCCAGGTCGTCGTCGCAGCTTTCCTGGGCGCGGCCGGGCTTGCCGATGAGGTGCGTGCCCTGTTGTTCGGCCTGTTCCCGGGTAATGAGCTGGATGGTGTTGTTCACGGAAGGCATGGTGTGCTCCAAGGGGTGGGACTGAAAAGTTGAAGAAAAGTGAGGGAGGGTTTGAGCTAATCGCCCATAATCTGAGGGAGGGTCAGCAAGGATGGCCCATAAGCTGAGGGAGGGTCTATGGCACGGGGGAATCCTCTGCCATGGTCCCGGTGTAGCGGTAAAGGCGGGGCGGGCGGTGCTTGCCGCCCTGCAGGTATTCCTCGGTCGCCTCGATGTGGGGAGTCTGCTTGAGCTGGCGCCGGAAGTTGGCAGGATCCACCGTGCGGTCCAGCACTGCCTCATAAACCTCCCGAACCTGGGCCAGCGTGAATTTCTCGCCCAGCAGGTGGTACGCAATGGAACCGTAGGCCATCTTGTTCCGCAGCCTCCACAATGCGTAGTCAACGATGTGGTTGTGGTCGAAGGCGAGCGTTTCCAGGCCGTCCGCCCGGAACCACTTCACGTTTTCCGACTCCTGCGCCATCTCCGCCTCCGTGGGCTGGACCATGGCCCAATACACAATTGAGACCACCCGCTGGCTCGGCGAGCGGTGCAGGCCGCCAAAGGCGTATAGCTGTTCCAGGTAGCTGGGAGCCAGCCCCGTGGTGTCGCGCAGGTTGCGCGCCGCCGCATCCAGGAGCGAATCCGCCTGGGTCAGCGGCCCTCCCGGCAGCGCCCACATGCCCCTGAACGGCTCACGGATGCGGCGCACCAGTGGCAGCCAGAGGGTGGGCCGGCCGCTGGCTGCGCTGGGACGCAGGGCGAAAATGACGGTGGAGATGGCGAGTGCAGGGGGCTGCGCCAGGCGTTCGCTGACATTGGCCGCACTGGCAAATGGCTGCCGTTCCATGCACTTTCACCCCGCTTCCCGAGTTAAAGTCAATTTGACTACAACTAATTCTACGACTCCCCGTCCCCCGTTACAAATCTTTTACGCGAAAATCCCCCGGAAGCCGTCCCGCCGCCGTGTCACACATTCCAGCCCACGCACCAAGAGCCCCCAACCCCGGAGCCCGCCTACTTCTGGGTATGGATCGCCATGGGGGATAATTTGGCGGGGGAACTCACGCTTTGTCCCTGCCAACATGTCCACCAAAGCCCGCACCCCCAGAAGGCCACCTCCTCCATGAGCACCCAGCAGTCCGCTGCCACCACCACGCCCGACGCAGCCGGGCTGGGCCATTCCCTCAAGCAGCGCCAGCTGACCATGATGGGGCTCGGCAGCGCCATCGGAGCCGGACTGTTCCTCGGCTCAGGCAAGGGCATCGAGGCTGCCGGACCGGCCGTCCTCATCTCCTACCTGGCTGCCGGCACGCTGATCATCCTCGTCATGTGGGCCCTCGGCGAGATGGCCGCCGCCAACCCCAATTCCGGGGCCTTTTCCGTGTATGCGCAAAAGGCGCTTGGCCCCGTGGCCGGGTCCACTGTCGGCTGGCTGTGGTGGCTGCAGCTGGTGGTGGTCATCGCGGCGGAGGCACTGGGTGCCGCCGGGCTGCTGGTCACCATTTGGCCCGTGCTGCCGGTGTGGGCACTGACGTTGATCTTCATGGTCGCGTTCACAGCCGTCAACCTGACCACCGTCAAGAACTACGGCGAATTTGAGTTTTGGTTCGCCCTGCTGAAGGTGGCAGCGATCGTGCTGTTCCTGGCCTTCGGTGCCGCCCTCCTGCTGGGCTGGATACCGGGCGCCGCATCCCCCGGGTTGGCCAACTTCACCGGCAACGGCGGCTTTGCCCCGAACGGCATGGGCGGCATTGCCACGGCACTCTTCGTGGTGGTCTTTGCCTTTGGCGGAACGGAAATTGTGGCCGTGGCCGCCGCCGAGACTGACAACCCCGAACGGAGCGTGGCCATCGCCATCCGCACAGTGGTGTGGCGAATCCTGGTGTTTTACATTGGCTCCATCTTCGTCATTGCCGCCGTGCTTCCGTGGAATTCCCCCGCCCTCGACTCCCCGTTCGCCGGCGTGCTCAATTCCGCCGGCATCAGCTGGGCCGGGACCGCCATCACCCTCGTCGCAGTGGCCGCCCTTCTCTCTGCACTCAATGCAAACCTGTACGGCGCCTCCCGCATGATCTACTCGCTGGCCGGCCGGGGCGAGGCACCACGGATCTTTTCCCGAACCAGCGGCTCCCGCGTGCCGGTTGCCGCCGTCGGCGTTTCCGTCCTTTTTGGCTTTGCCACAGTGGTCCTTGAGGTCCTCTTTCCCGGCCGGATCCTGGACATGCTGTTGAACCTGGTGGGCTCCACCTGCCTCGTGGTGTGGGGCACCACCCTCGTTTCACAGCTGGTCCTGCGCCGGCGGGCGGACCGGGAGGGAACTCCCCTGCCCCTGCGCATGAAGGGCTTCCCCGTGCTGAGCTGCGTGGGCCTGGTGCTGCTTGCCGCCATTTTCGCGGTGGGCTTCACAGGTGCGCAAAGCCGGGACCAGCTGTTCGGGACGTTCGCGCTGGTGGCGGGCATCGCGGCAGTTTGCGCCCTGTCCCGGCGGCGCCAGCGCAGCCCCGCCCGGGACTGACTTCCCGGAATTGCTTCTTCCGCAAAAGGTGACTAGCGTCTCATGCGGACGGTGTGCCCAACGACGCGCATGCCGTTCCCCATTGGGGCCCGGCTTTCGCTAGTGTTGACGTACGACGGCGGCACGCGCCACCGCGGGAAAGGTCCGGTTATGACTCCGCTTGGCAGGCACAGCGCGCCCCAGCCCACGCACTCGATTGAGGGCGAAACGCCCGGACTCAATGTAGCCGTGTTCGACCCCGATTCCCCGGCAGCCCTGCCTCCCGTCTTCCTCATCCACGGCTTTGGCTCCTCCGTGGAACTCAACTGGGTCAAGACAGGCTGGGTCGCGGCGTTGACCCGGGCCGGCCGGCGCGTGCTCTCTGTCGACCTGCCCGGCCATGGCAGGAGCTCCTCCCCCTACGACCTGGATTCGTATACGCCGGGCAAAATCCGCGCAGACCTGCTGCAGATCCTCATCGATCAGGGCGTGCGGCCGCTGGCCGCCGGCGATCCCACCTCCGGCGTGGACCTGATCGGCTACTCGCTGGGGTCGCGCCTGGCCTGGGAGTTTGGCGCCACGCAGCCGGAGCTGGTCCGGCGGATGGTGCTGGGCGGGCCCAATCCCCGCGACCCGCTGGCGGACTTTGACCTGGCCGCCGCGCAGGACTTCCTCAATGACGGCACGCCCATCGCCGACGCGTCCACGGCCTGGCTCCTAAACATGGCGCAGGTGGTCCCCTCCAATGACATATTTGCGTTGCTGGCCCTGATCCAGGCCGTCAAGCTGGAACCGTTCGACCCCACCGACGCCGTGCCCAAGATGCCCATTCTGCTGGTGGCCGGCGACCAGGACGAGCGCGCCAAGTCCATGACGCTGCTGGCGGAGCTCAGCGGCCGCGCACAAAGCCATGTGCTCCCCGGCCGAACGCATGAAAGCGCCGTGACCAGCCGTGAGTTCAAGGAAGCGGCCATCGCCTTCCTGGCGTAGGGGCAAGGCATGGTCCGCTCCAGCGAATTCAGCGCCGAACCACTCCCATGGCTGCCGTTTCTGGACAGGCACGACGCCGGCACCCGGCTCGGGTGGGCCCTTTCAGCCCCAGCCCGGCCGGGACAAGACGCGCCGGGCGCTGCCGCGCCTGGCGGCGGCGGGCGGCTCAGCGCCGGCCGTGGGGATGCCGTGGTGCTGGGGCTGGCCAGGGGCGGCGTGCCCGTTGCCGCCGCGGTGGCACGGGAATTGGGACTTCCCCTGGGCCTGCTGGTGGTGCGGAAGCTGGGCGTGCCCGGTTCGCCCGAAGTGGCCTTTGGGGCCCTGGCCACGTACGCAGGGTCCACGGCCGCCGTCCATCTTGAACGCACGGTGCGCGCACTCCGGCGCCACGGTTACGACAGTGGCGCCCTGGAGCAGGTGGAGCGCGATGAGCGCGCCGAACTGGCGCGGCGCCAGGGGCTGTATGCCGGCGGAGCCCAGCCGCCCGTGGCCGGCAGCACGGTGCTGTTGTGCGACGACGGCCTGGCCACGGGGGCCACCCTGCGCGCCGCCGTCGCCGCCATGCGGGGCGCGGGGGCTGCCACCGTGGTGGCATGCGTGCCGGCCGGTCCGGCACATGCGTGCCTCGAGCTGGCAGCCGTTGCCGACCGCGTGGTGTGCCTGCAGCCGTGGACAACTTTCCACGCCGTCAGCGAGGCCTACCTGAATTTTCACCAGGTCGGTGACGGGGAAGTCCTGGCCCTGCTCGGCGGCGCAGGGCCACCCGACTCAGCAGCCGGAGGGCCCGGGCCGCTACCATGGCAGTAAACCAACGGGCGGCCTGAAGCGGGCCGGCGCCACGATCGAGTTGGGAACGATGCCAGAAATGTACGTCAAGATTTGCGGCCTGCGGACGGCGGAAACCGTTGCGGCAGCCGTGGCCGCCGGGGCCAGTGCCGTGGGTTTTGTCTTCGCCCCGGGCAGCCCGCGGACAGTGGACGTGGAGCTCGCGGCCACGCTGGTGGCCGGAGTTCCGGACGGCGTGGAGACCGTGGGCGTATTCCGGAACCAGCCCCTCGACGAGGTCCTGGGCACCGCCCGGCGGGCAGGCCTGACCACGGTCCAGCTGCACGGCAGAGAGCCCCTGTCGGACATGGTGCGCCTTCGCGGGGAAGGCTTCCATGCCCTGCGGGCCTTTTCAGCCGCGGACTATGCCGCCCTGGACGCTGGCGAGAAACGTGCCTGGGAGCCGGAACGGATCCTGCTCGACGCCGTCGAACCAGGCGCGGGCGTGGCCTTCGACGCCGCAACCCTCCAAGGCGGGACACCGCCGGGCTTCTGGCTCCTGGCCGGCGGCCTCAATCCGGGCAACGTGGCCAGGCTGGCCGCCGCCCTGCACCCAAGCGGAGTGGACGTTTCCAGCGGCGTGGAATCCAGCCGCGGCGTCAAGGATGCCGGGCTCATCCGCGACTTCATCGCGGCAGCCCGGCTGGCGGCCTAGGCCCGGGCCCGCCGCAGCACCACGGCGGTCACGATGCCCAGGAGCAGGAGGGCCCCGGCGGAGGCCGCGGGGACTATGAACGCCACCTGGTAGCCGGCGGACTGGGCAAGGGAGCCGGCAATCGAGGAACCCAACGCCGTTCCGGCGACGATGCCGCTGGCCAGCGCCGTCATGACCGTGCCCATCCATTGCGGCGGGGCAATGACGCTGCCCACGCTGAAAATCGTGACCATGGTGGGACCCACAGGCACGCCGACCACCAGCAGCACCACGATCATGGCACCCAGGTTCCCGGGGAGGAAGAACGCGGCCGAGGCTGCCGCCATGAGAGCCGCTGTCAGCACCCAGCGCCAGGCGTGGGTGAAAGATGCCGGCCAGTAGGCCACGGAGAGTGCGGCGATTGCGGAACTGGCACCCATGGCGGCGTACATGAGGCCCGCCTGGTCCACCGAGCCATGGACACCCGTGAACGCCGTCAGCGCCGTCTGGGATGACCCAAAGAACGTTCCCATGCACAGCATGCCCGCGACGGGGACGGCCACCTTGAACCAGTTGACCGACTCCTGCGGGACATAGCCGGCATTGCCGGAGGAGGCCGCCCTGCGGGTTCCCACAGCGGCCTGCGTGGGGTGGATGGCAAACAGCGTAACCAGCACCAGCGTCATTCCGGCCGCAAGCACCAGGGGAAGCCACGGCGCCACCAGCGATGCCAGCAACCCAACCAGCGCCGGCCCCAGGACGAAGGTGACCTCGTCTGCCGTGCCTTCCAGGGACAGGGCCGTGTCGACCACGGCGCCGCGCTGTTCCCTGGGCAGCTTCCGGCTCAGGGCCATCCAGCGCACGCGTGACAGCGGGCCCACCTGCGGCGACGTGAGACCTGCCAGGAAGGTGGTGCCGAGGACGGCCCAGGTGGCGGCGGGGGTGAACTGCTCCGTGGCGTACACCAGCACCACGGCAGCCCCCACGATCAGCGCATTGGCCACGGCTGCGACGATCAGCACCGGCTTTTGGCCCAGCCGGTCGGCCAGGTAGCCGAGCAGGGGGGAGCCTATCGCGGCCCCGACACCCACTGAACCGGCAGCAAAGCCGCCGATGGCGTACGAGGTGCTGACGGCTGTCACCAGGGTGAGGACCCCAATGGTCAGCATCGCGAGCGGGACGCGGGCGAAGAGCCCCAGGGGGATGTACGAATTGCCGGCCAGGCGGGGCAGCATGCCGTAGCGGCCCACTTGTTTGGCGGGTGCGGCGCCGGCCCCGGGCGCGTTCGCGGTGTCCGTCGAGGTGGAATTGCGGGTGGTCATTATTTATCCGGTCAACAAAGTGGTGTGCACCGTCCCTGCCACCCGGTGCACCCAACCCAAATACGACTCCCAGTCTACCGGGAAGGCCAACGTTGCGCCTGCCGGAAGCCCCTCACCGCTCCCCCAGGGCCAGCGTTGAGCCGTTGCGGCCCTTGGTGACCTGCAGGTGGACGGGAATGCGCGTCTTCATCTCCGCGACATGGCTGACCAGCCCCACCACCCGGCCGCCGTCGCGCAATCCCTCGAGCGCATCCATGACCTGGTCCAGGGACTCTTCATCAAGGCTGCCGAAGCCCTCGTCCACGAACAGCGTTTCGATGTCCAGGCCGCCTGATTCCTGCTGCACCACGTCCGCCAGCCCCAAGGCCAGCGACAATGAGGCCATGAAGGATTCCCCGCCGGACAGTGTGGAGGTGTCCCGGCTCTGCTGGGTCCATTCATCCACCACTTCAAGCCCAAGGCCCGATTTCCGGTTTCCGCCGGCCTTGGCGTCCGTGTGGCTGAGCGTATACCGCCCACCGCTCATGGTGGCCAGGCGCAGCGATGCAGCGGCAGCCACCTGCTCCAGGCGCGCCGCGAGAACGTAGCTGGTGAGGGTCATTTTCAGCCGGTTGTCCCCTCCGCCCCGGACAGCCTCGGCCAGGCCCGCCACCAGCGCCGCCCTGTCCCGCAGCGGTGTCACGAGTTCCTCGCGGGCCTCGAATTCAAGCGCGGCTCCGGCCACCTTCTCCGCCGCCTGCCGTGCCAGGCCCAGCCGCAGGGCAGCGTCACGGGCGGCAGTGCCCCGGCTCTGGGCCTCCTGCCGGAGGCCTTCCAGGTCCCCTGCCGAGGGGGCGGCGAAACCCTGGGATGCCTCCAACCCTGCCAGCGCCACCTCCTCGCGTTCCAGCTGGGCGCCGTTCAGCGTGCAGTCGCGGTCAAAGGCGGCCAGCCGCTCCCGCCGCACCGTCACCTCCGAGTCTTCCAGCAGCGCCTCGCGTACCTCCTTGGCATCGGCAAAAGTGCTTTCCGAAATTGCCCCTGCCAGGGCGGAGGCTGCCTCCGCGGCAGCCCCGGCCGCCGATTCCTCGCGGCGCAGCGCCTCCAACAGGCCCGTCGTGGCCTGCTGGGCGGCCTCGATGGCCTGTCGCCGCTCCTCCAGTGATCTGTGACCCGCCCGGGCCTCGGCCAAGCCGTCCTCGAGCCGCGCGGCTTCGTGGGCCAGCGCAGCATTCCCCGCCGCCAGCGAGGCAAGCTGCTGTGTGCCTTCCAGCAACGCCGCCTGCGCCCGGGCCACGGCAGCCTCCAGTGAGTCTGTCTCCGCCGAGAGTGCAGCCAGCCGTGCCGCTGCCGCGATAGCGGCTTCCAGCGACTCCCCTGCCTGCACGACGGCGGCTGCCGCCTGCCCTGCCTCGCCGTCGCCACCGCGCCCGGCCAGGACGGCCAGTGCCTGCCGGCCAAGGGACAGCTCAGAATGCGACTGGGCCGCAAGCTTGTCCGCCGTGTCGCTGGCAGCCTTGGCAGCCTTCTCCACCCGGGCGGCGTCGGTGCCGGAGCCGGCCAGTTCCGACGGGGCCGGGTGGACCGTGCTGCCGCACACTTGGCACGGTTCCCCGTCCACCAAAAGGGCGGCGAGCTCGCCCGCTGCCAGGGAGTGGCGGCGTTCCACTGCGTCCAGCCACGCCTGCTTCGCGGCGACGGCAGCCTCGCGCCGCTCGAGGTCGGTGGCGGCGAGCAGTTCCACCCCGGCTGACTGTTCGGCATGCCGGGCAATGCCGGCCACCAGCTGTTCGGCGGCCCGGTGGCGTTCCGCGGCCTGTTCCACGGGCACGGCAGTTCCGCGAAGTTCGGAAAACTCGGCCTTGAGCTCCACCAGCCTGGCCTTGCCAACGGATTCGGCGCGGCCGCGCTCCGCAAGCTGCGCCGTCACGGCCTCCAGGGCTTTTTCACCAGTGGCAAGTTCAGCCGCGGCATGGGCCAGCCGCTGTTCCCCAGGCATGGCGGCCGTGACCGCGGCCAGTTGCCCGGCCAGGGTTTTTTCCACGCTTGCCAGCTGCGGCAAGCCCGGGCTTGTGCCGCCGCCGTCCACGGCCGGGGCGGCCGGCGCCAAACCGGACGCCAGGGTGTTGGACGCAAAAGTGGTGCGGGCCAGCCCGGTTGCTGCCTGTGCTGCCTTGAGGGTTCGTGCAGTGCCTGCCCCGGCAGCCACCACCGCTGCAAGCACCTGCGCCTCTTGGTGGCGCTGCAGCGAGCGGCGCCACCAGCCGGCGTCGCCCGTGAGCTCAGCCAGGCGCTGCTGTTCGGCCAGCGCCGCGTCCCGCAGCACGTGCCGGTCCCGGCGTCGCTGGGCCTCGGCGAGAACGTCGACTGCCTCGCGGGCTGCCTGGTCGGCAGCGGCGTCAGCGGCGGAGGCGTCCACGACGGCCTGGCCCAACGCCGCTGCCAGCCAGGCAAAAAGCTCCGCGCCTGAAGATTCGGCTCCGACTGCCCCGGCTTCCGCCCCGTTTGGCGGAGCCGAATCTTCGAGCGGAGTCGTATTCTCAATCGCAGCCGAATCCTCGAGCACGGCCGACGCCTGGCTGCGGGCCAGCCGTTCCAGCCCGGCCAGCTCCGCCACGCCTGCGGCCACCTGGTTGGCGGCCTCCTTGGCATCAGCGTTGAGGCGTGATTCCAGGTCTTGGTAAATTGCGGTGCCAAACAGCTTCTCCAGCAGTTCCTCCCGGTCCTTGGCGCTGGCGCGCAGGAACGCGGCAAATTCGCCCTGGGCAAGGAGGATGACCTTGGTGAACTGGTCCATGTTCATGCCCAGCAGCCGCTGGATCTCGCTGGCGGCCTCGTCGTTGCGCTGGGACAGCGGCACCCAGCCGCCGTCAATCCTTTCCCGCAACTGGGTGCTGGCCTGCTCCCGGGTGGTTCCCCCGCCGCGTTTGGCCGGCCGCATCCATTCCGGGCTGCGGCGCACCTCCAGCCGGCGGCCCCCGGCGCTGAATTCACACACCACTTCCGGACCCACCCCGTCGGCGGCGTGGTGGCTGCGCAGGCTCTTGATGGAGTCGTTGCGCGCCCCCGGGATCCTGCCGTACAGGGCGTACGCCACGGCGTCCAGCACGCTGGTCTTGCCCGCCCCCGTGGGCCCGTTGAGCAGAAAGAGGCCCTGCGCCCCCAAGGTGTCGAAGTCGACGATTTCATGCCCGGCGAAGGGGCCGAACGCCTGCATTTCCAAACGGTGGATCCTCACAGGGCCGCCTCCTGCGCATGGACGGCGGCCAGCGCCTGGCGCAGCACGTCCTGTTCGCCACGGTCCGCCGGCCGGTGCCGCACGTGGTCCAGGAAGCCGCAGCACAGGTCAAGTTCGTCCACGGCGGCGGAGACCCTCTGGCTATACGAACGTGACGCTGCGTCACGGGCATTTTCCGGCTCAAACAGGAGCACCAGCGTGTTGGGGAAACGCGTGCGCAGCCGCTCCATGGCGTTCGCCGGGCGGTCGTCGTCCGTCAGGGTCACCTGGCAGTAGTGCGACTCCGCCTGCTGCCATTGCGGGTCCTCCAGCAGCTGCGCCAGCTTGCCGCGCAGCACCGACAGGGGGCGCTCCACCGGCCAGTCGATGCGGCTGGCTTCCTTGAGGCCGTCCTGCGTGATTTCCACCAGCCAGGCACCCTTGGTGTGGGCGGCTTCGGAAAAGGAGTACGGCAGCGGCGAGCCGGAGTACCTGACGGATTCGCTGAGCATCTGCCGGCCGTGCAGGTGCCCCAATGCCGTGTACGCGAACCCGTCAAAGAGGTCCAGGGGCACCGCGCCCACCCCGCCAACGGCGAGATCGCGTTCACTGGCGGAGGTGACGCCCCCGCTGGCGAAGGTGTGCGCCAGCACGACGGCGGCCGTCCCGTCCGCGCGACCGGCCAGGTCCGCGCGGATCAGCTCCACGGCGGCCTCGGTGACGGCGAAATGGGAGGCGGGTTCGGCGGAGAGTTCCTCCGCGACAAGCCGCGGCTCCAGGTAGGGGATCCCGTAAACGGCCAGCTGGGCGCCCCCGGGCGCGGCCGGGTCAAGGGGAAACAGCACGGGGGTGGCGAGGTCCGCCACCCGGGTGCGCAGGTGCACGCCTGCCCGTTCCATGATGCGTCCGCCGAAGCCCAGCCTGGTGGCCGAATCGTGGTTGCCGCTGGTGATGACAATGGGCACCCCTGCGGCGTTGAGGCGGGCCAGGATGTCGTCAAAGAGGTTCACCACATCCACATTGGGCAGCGCACGGTCATAGACGTCCCCTGCCAGCAGCACCACGTCCACTCCCTCGGCCTCGACGGTGGCCAGCAGCTGGTCGGCAAAGCGCCGCTGGGCCGCCAGTGTCCCCACTCCGTGGAACGACCTGCCCAAATGCCAATCCGAGGTATGCAACAGCTTCATGGTTCAAAGCTATCGGACACGCCCGACATTTTTCGCCGCTGCCGCCCGGCCTGTGGATTACGGGGCGCAGGCAGGCAGCGATTCGGTGGGCGCAAGGAACTTGACGGAATTGATGAAGGCATCCCAGGCCGGCAGTTCGGGCTCCAACGCCACGATGGCCACGGCGTAGTAATGCGTTCCGGCCACGGCGGAGACATACCGGCCCTTCATGGTCCGTGACCCGACGGTCATGGTGAAGTCGGATTGGATGCCCGGGTGGCCGTCCACGTCGCGGCCCGTGGTCGAGAGCACCTTGGAGGTCCCGTTCAGGGACTTGGCTCCGGCGTCAATGCCCGTGCTGGTGGCTTCCTCCAGGGCGGATTGGACCTGGGCGTCGGCAAGCTGGCAGTTCAGCGGCACCGACGTGACTGTGTAATTTTGGATGCCGTCGCCACCGGCAAAGGCCTCCGTTCCCGGGACCAGCCCGGGCGAAGCAGCCACCGGCATCTTCTTTGCAGCGGTGGGGAACTGGGCGCTGAAGCCGGCCGAGGCCGAGCTGAAGCGCGGCACGCCGGCCGGGGGCGCTGCGGGCGTGGCGGACGGCTCCACTGCCCCTGCCGACGCCGGCGTCGCGCCGCCTGCCGACTCCGGGGCCGACGCCAGGGCCGACGGCGTTGGGCCGACGCCGGCCGCGACTGGGCGGGCTGCCGCGGGAAACAGGACCTTGTCCAACAGGGCCGGCAGCACCAGCAGGGAACCCGCCAGGGCCAGGCCCACCGCCACCGTCATGGCCAGGACGGGAATCAGCCAGCGCGGCCTTCCCCTGCGTGGCGGAGGCGGAACGGACGGCGGAAGATACGAAGGTGGTGCGGGCAGGCTTGGATCGCTCATGTGTCCCCCTCGGTCATTGACGCTCATTCGCCACCCGTCAGGTGGAGTGAGTTGACTCTAAACCCCGGGGACCAGGCAGGGGAAGACCGGCGCCCCGGTGGAGGCGCGGGCCGGGCGCTAGTTGTTGGGCGAGTCGAAGAAGTCCTGTGCGTCGCTCTTCCCCGACGACGTGGCAACCGCGGGTTCAGCCGCGGCCTGTGGCGCGTCATTGGCGGACGACGCAGGAACGGGAGCCGGAAGGGCTTCCCCGGCAGCCGCGCCCACCCCTTCGTCACCTTCCTCGGAAGAAGCATCGGCGCTGTCCCCTCCCAGGGAGGCGGCGGCGTCGTCCGCGGGAAGCGGTGCTACAGGCTGGAAGGTGCGGTAGATGGCGGCGGCCAGGGCGGCACCGAACAGCGGCGCCAGCCAGAACAGCCACAGCTGGCCGATGGCCCAGGAATCGGAGAGGAAGACCACGGAGGTGGCGCGGGCGGGGTTCAGCGAACCATTGGACATGGGAAGCATGATGGTCATGGCCACGCCAAAGGACAGGCCGATGGCCAGCGGCGCCATGGAGGTGTTGTTGCGCGCGGACGTGGCGCCAAGGACCACGGCGGCGAGGATGGCCATGGCCGCGATTTCCACAATCAGCACCCCGATCATGGGCACCTGGGACGGCGAATGCGAGTCGTAGCCATTGGCCAGCGTGGCGAAAATCTTGGAAACGCCGCTGGTGGCGCTGCTGGGCATCACCTTGACCAGGCCATAGAGCACCACGGCCGACAGCAGTGCGCCCACAGTCTGGGCCACAACGTAGAACAGGGCCGGCAACCACTTGATGCGCCCGGCCACTGCCAGGGCCACGGTGAACGCTGGGTTGAAGTAGCCGCGGGAGACATGGCCAAAGGCCGTAAGCGCGCCCACCATGGCCAGCCCGTAGGAAAACGCCACGGCCGAAGCGGAGGAGCTGAACAACGCCGTCGCCAGGCCTGCGAACACAATGAAGAAACTCCCCAGTGCCTCAATCGCGATGCGGGTGCTGAGAGGGTAGGGCTGTGTCGGAGCCGTGCCGGATGTCGTCATGGTGAAGAGAGTCCTTCGCTAGTTTGTTGGTGGCCACAAGGCTGGGCAAGGTGCCGCCGCCTGCCTGCCCAGGGAGGCGGCGCCAGCGGCTGCACCAGCCAGAGCCACTATAGCGGCCGATGCTGTACGAATTGTAAGTGCCGGGGATGCAGGGCCTGGCTCCCGACAGGGCGCCGGACCGGTAAATTGGTGCCATGACGATCCCTGCGGACACCACCAATGCTCCCCCCGCCGACTTTGCTTCCCGGGTCCAGGGAACGCTCATGGGCGGGGCGTTGGGGGATTCCCTCGGCTACCTCGTGGAATTCGACACCCTGGCGGCCATCCATGCCACTTACGGCCCCGCCGGGCTGCTGGACCTGTCACAGGCACGCGGGCCCGTCCACTTTTCCGATGACACCCAAATGAGCCTCTACACCCTGGACGGACTGCTCGAAGTCCTGGAGTGGGCCAATGACGGCGTGGGCGCCGACATCAACGCGTGCCAGTGGCTGGCCTACCTGCGCTGGCTCAAGACCCAGGGCATTGCCGCAGCCGGCGCACCCCAGCCGCCGCCGCGCTGGATTGATGCCCAAAGCGTCCTTCACCACCAGCGCCACCCGGGCAATGCGTGCGTCTCCGGGCTGGCGACCGGGGAAATGGGCACCATTTTCCGCCCCGTCAACCCCGATTCCAAGGGCTGCGGAACCGTGATGCGCTCAGCCCCGTACGGCCTGCTGCCCAACATTCCCGCCGAAACCGTCTACAAGATGAGTTCCGACGCGGCGTCGCTGACCCACGGCCACCCAGCCGCGCGGCAGTCCTCGGGCGCCTTCAGCTGGCTGATCCACTGCCTGGCCGTGCAGGGGCTGGACCTTTGGGCGGCCGCCGAATCCACCCGTGCACGGGCTGCCGCCGAACCTTCCGCCGACCCTGCTCTGCTGGCCCGCCTGGAGGCGGCCATGGAGCTTTCCACGCCAACCGCCCTGACCGGCGACGACGGCGTTCCCCTCCACGGCGCGTCCCTCACCGCCGCGCTGGGCCAGGGTTGGGTGGCCGAGGAGGCGCTCGCCGTCGCGCTGTATGCCGTGCTGGCCACTGCCGCCGCTGCGTCACCGGTGGAGCACTACCTGGCCGCCGTTCGCCTTGCCGTCAACCACGACGGCGACAGCGACTCCACGGGTGCCATCGCCGGCAACATCCTGGGTGCCCTGTACGGGGAAGCCGCGCTTCCCCCGGCCTGGTTGGCCCTGTGCGAGGCCCCGCAGCTGATCCGCCACCTGGGGGTGGAATTCGTCAAGCTGACCACAGGTGTTTGACCCCGCCGCCCGGCAGTTGGCGCGCTAGCCCTTTCGGGGCGAGAAGGCGGCGCATTCCTCGCACACGCTGGCGGGAATGATGCCCCGGCGCTGCAGCACACCGAAAATGAGGCAGCCAAGGCACAGCCCAATAAAGGACTCAAGGGACGCGGCAACAATAAGCAGCACAATCAAGGTCCAGCCGGCCAGGGGCAGCCCGGAAAGCAGCAGGGCAAAGGCTGCAAGGGAAAGGACAGCGCCAATCCCCTGGGCAAAGCGCTTTGGCGGCCCGGGCACCAGCTTCGCTGGGCCCAGCCGGGGAGCCAGAACCTTGACCGACAGGATCGCGGCAGGGGAAATACGGGGTCCAAAGGCCAGCCGCAGCACAAACCCCACGGCAATCAAGCCCACCAGCCAGGCCTGGCCGCTCACCACTGCAATCAGGGAGAGAACCACCACAATGCCGGCCGTAAACCGTGCGGCGTACTCATTGACCGGGTTGGGGAAGGCGAAGAACCTCCGCAGGGCGCCAGGGCCCGGCGCCTGAATGAATTCGGTGGCGGCGGGGATGCGGTCGGTTAGCTGGCTCATGCCCCCAGAGTAGGACCGGCGGCGGCCCGAACTAAAGGATTGTTGCGCAGCGTGACGAAATCAGGCCGCAGAAAGTGATGCCGCGTCGGGGAAAATACCGCAGAAAGTGATGCCGCGTCGGGAGGGGTCAGCCAATCATTTGCATGAATTCACCCTCGGAGAGGACCTCGATGCCCTGCCCGCGGCGCTGCAGTTCCAGCACCCGCTGTGCCTTGGACGTCAGCCGGCCGTGGCGGAGGTCGCTGGCGGCGAACCCGCTGCCCACCACCAGCACTGTGGTTTTTCGGGTCACGCTGCTGGCACATTGCGCCCCGTACTGTGCCGCCCGCAGCTTTGCCTCCGGCCGGGCCAGCGAGATGTCCCCCGTAAAGACCAGTGTCTGCCCGTACAGCGGATGCGTTGGGTCGGCAGAGGCGTTGGGGAGGGGGTTGGGCCCCTCCGTCGACCAGCTGGAGCGGCCGCCACGCGGGGTGCCGGCGGCGCCTTCCGGGGCCTCCCCCATCTTCCCCAGCGCCGACCTGGTGGCCTTCGACATTTCGTCAAGCCCCGGTTCGTAGGCGTCAATGTGCGGCATGGCCAGCTTCATCGACCGGAAAACGCCACGGAGCGAATCGGAACCTTGCCTGCGCGCAATGTCCACCATGATCCCGGCGCAGGCGCGGGCATCCTCGGTGGCGTCGTGGTGGTTGAGCAGCGGCACTCCCGCAGCCTCCGCAACAAACGGCAGCGAATAGGACGGCAGGGAATAGTTCTTTCGCGAGAGCACCACGGTGCAGGCGTAGTCAAAGGCCGGCGAAGGCATCCCGGACACTTCGGAGGCGGAGCGGATCACGCCAATGTCGAAGGCTGCATTGTGCGCCACCAGCGGGTCGTCGCCAATGAAGGCATGAATTTCGGGGAAGACGTCCTTGAAGCGCGGGGCCGAGAGAACGTCGTCGGGGGTGATGCCGTGGATGGTGATGTTGCGCGAGTCAAAGTGGTCGTGGCCTTCCGGCGGGCGCATGAGCCAGTAGCCCTCATTCACCACCACGCCGTCACGGACTTTCATCAGGCCCACCGAACAGGGCGATCCCCGAAATCCGTTGGCGGTTTCAAAATCAATTGCAGTAAAGTCCACAGGCACGCTTCAAGGCTACCGCCCGCCGCGGCGGCAGGGCGACGGATCCTTGGCGCGGCGCATACCGTAACCTTGAGGAGTGATAATTTCAGCTCTGAGTGACTTCGCCGCGCCCGCACTGGTGGGCCACGGCCCGGCCCCGATGGGCTTTCTGCCGCCGTGGCTGGACCCCATCCACATCCTCGACAACCCCGCCCTCGGCTTTTGGGTGGTGGTCATAGCCTGTTCCATCATTTTCGCCGAAACCGGCCTGCTGGTGGGATTCTTCCTCCCCGGCGACTCCCTCCTGTTCACCGCCGGATTGTTGACCAGCACCGGAAAATTGCCCGTCAACATTGGCGTGCTGCTCATCCTGCTGATAGTTTGCGCGTTCATTGGCAACCAGGTGGGCTATGTGATCGGCGCCAAGGCCGGTCCGGCCATCTTCAACAAGCCCGATTCGCGGCTGTTCAAGAGGGAGCACGTGGAGCACGCACACGCCTTCTTTGAAAAGCACGGCGGCAAGGCCCTGGTGCTGGCACGCTTTGTGCCCATTGTGCGAACTTTTGTCCCCGTCATTGTTGGCGTGGCGCGGATGAACATGCGCCACTTCGTCATCTTCAACGCCATCGGAGCCGTCTTGTGGGCTGGCGGCGTCACCCTTCTGGGCTTCATCCTCGGCGACCGCTTCCCCTGGGTGCAGAAGAACCTGGACATCATCTTCATCGTGATCGTCCTGCTCTCGGTGATCCCGATCATTGTCGAATTCACCAAGGCGTTCCTGGCCAACCGCAGGGCCCGGAAGGCCTAATCCCATCGCGCACGACGGCGGTCCCCGGCACACAGGCCGGGGGCCGCCGCGGTGCGTGGCCTGTGGGAATCAGTGGGTGCTGGCCACGGCGATCGGCTCGCCGGAGACATCCTCAAACCGCCGGTTCCGCCCGGCCAGGAAGTAGTAGAGCACGGCTGCGATGCCGGCGCCGAAGAACCAGGAGAAGTCCGCGATGTTATGGAAGAACGGCACCAGGCCGAACACAATGGAGATGACGGCGGCGGGAACGAAGGCGACGATGGCCCGGGGATTGACGCCCTGCTGGTAGAAGTACGGGCTGGAATCCTGCAGCGTGTAGAGGGCCGGAACATTGACCTGGGCCTTGCGGATAAGCCAATAGTCCACCATGATGATGCCGAACAGCGGCCCCAGCAGGGCACCGAGCCCGCCCAGGAAATACAGGATCACCACGGGGTTGTTGTACAGGTTCCAGGGCAGGATCACCAGTCCGATGACGGCGGAAATCAGGCTGGCCCGGGCAAAGTTGAGGTGCTTGGGGAAGAAGTTGTTCAGGGCATACACCGGTGCCACAAAGTTGGCCATCATGTTCACCGCGATGGTCAGCACCAGCAGGGCGAGGCTGGCCAACAGCACCAGAACCGTGTTTGGGATGGCCTCGACCACGTCCGACGGGCTGGTGATGATGTGGCCGTTGATCTTGAACTGGGCCCCGGCCATGACCACGGCGATGATGCCGAAGAGCATGGTGTTGACAGGTATCCCCCAGAGGTTGCCCCGGACGATGGACCCGCGTGACTTGGACGCGCGGGTGAAGTCGCAGAAGTTGAGCACGAAGGTGCCGTAGATGGTCACCCACAGGGCCGCGCCGCCGAAGATGCTGCGCCACATGGCTCCCCCGGCAAGGGGCTTGTTCGTGGAGAAGGAAATGGACATCCCGGCCTGGAAGAACATCCACACCGCCAGGGCAATCAGCGTGAACAGGACTACGGGCCCGGCAAAGACCTCGTACTTGCGGATCATGTCCATGCCGTAGCGGACAATCACCACCTGGATGATCCACAGGACGATGAAGGAGATCCAGCCAAGCGTCGACAGGCCCAGGAACGAGTTGTGGTCCAGCCGTCCCAGGCCCGGGTCAACGGCAATCACCATGACGCGCAGCACCAGCGTGGCCAGGTAGGTCTGGATGCCAAACCAGACGACGGCGACGGCACCGCGGATGGCCGCCGGAAGCTGGGCGCCGCGGATGCCGAAGGCGATCCGGCTCATGACGGGGAACGGCACCCCTGTCTTGTGCCCCATGAAGCCCGAATATGTCAGCAGGAAGAACATCAGCGTGGCGCCAATGGCCAGTGCGAGCAGGACCTGCCACGCCCCGAGGCCAAGGGCAAAGAGGCCCAGGATGAAGCCGTAGTTTCCCAGGCTGTGCACGTCGTTGGCCCAGAGGGCAAAGATGCTGTAGGACGTCCAGTGCCGCCCTTCCCTCTTGGTCGGCGCCAGGTCCTGGTTGTAGAGGGTGGCACTGATCCGGGGCAGTCCGGGAACTTCTCCGCTGGGCGGATAGTGGAGGATGTGGTCCACGTGGTGGTGGCCGTGGCCGTCGTCCTTTTGCTGCAGGGGGGCGGCAGGTTCGTTTTTCATGGATGGTGGACCAATCACTCGCGGGAGGCCTCGACATTGAGGCTACACAAAAGTGTAAGACGCATCACTAACTTTTCGCAATAAGATATTCCATTTTCATATCGCGAAATAAATTGTTCCGCGGACGCTGCCGCACACCGTCAGGCGGAGAGTGCCTTGACGATGTGCGGCAGGAGCGCCCGGAAGGCATGGCCGCGGTGGCTGATGGCGTTCTTTTCCGCTGGCGTCAGTTCGGCGCAGGAGACATCCATGCCCAGCGGCTGCACAATGGGGTCGTAGCCGAATCCGCCGGCGCCGCGCGGCTCCGCCAACAGGGTTCCCTCCAGGAAGCCTTCCTCCACTGCGTCGTGGCTGCCGTCCGGGCTGGCCAGCGCGGCGGCGCAGACAAACCGCGCACCGCGGTGGGCGGGACCGATGTCGGACAGCTGGGCCAGCAGCAGTTCCAGGTTCGCCGCGTCGTTGCCGTGTTTCCCGGCCCAGCGGGCGGAGAAGATGCCGGGAGCGCCTCCCAGGACGTCGACGGCCAGGCCGGAGTCGTCCGCAATGGCCAGGACCCCGGTGAATCGTGCCACCTCATGCGCCTTCAGGCGTGCATTCTCGGCGAAGGTGACCCCTGTTTCGGCGACGTCGGGCGCCTGGAGTGCACCGGCGTCGACCACGTCCGTGTCCACGTCCAGGCCCGGCACCTGGCCGCGGAGCAGTTCCCGCAGCTCCCGCAGTTTGCCCTGGTTGTGTGTGGCCAGGACCAGTTTCGGCGCGGGCATTATGCCCCGAGCGTTTCGCGCTGGATCTGCGCCAGCTGCGACGTGCCGATCAGGGCCAGGTCCAGCAGCTTGTTGAGTTCCTCGCGGTCAAACGGGGCGCCTTCGGCCGTGCCCTGGACCTCCACAAACTTGCCGGAGCCGGTGACCACCACGTTCATGTCGGTTTCGGCGCGCACGTCCTCCACATAGGGCAGGTCCAGCATGGGGACGCCGTCGATGATGCCCACGGAGATGGCGGAGACCGTGTCAATGAGGGGCTCGGCATTCTTGGCGATGAGCTTGTGCTCCTTCGCATAGCGGACGGCGTCGGCCAGGGCCACATAGGCTCCGGTGATCGCGGCCGTGCGGGTGCCGCCGTCGGCCTGGAGGACATCGCAGTCCAGCACAATGGTGTTCTCGCCCAGCGCCTTGGTGTCAATGATGGAGCGAAGGGAGCGGCCGATCAGGCGGGAGATCTCGTGGGTGCGCCCCCCGATCTTGCCCTTGACGGATTCGCGCGAGTTGCGGGTGTTGGTGGCACGGGGCAGCATGGCGTACTCGGCGGTGACCCAGCCCGTGCCCTCACCCTTGAGCCAGCGCGGAACACCGGCGGTCAGCGAGGCGGTGCACAGCACACGGGTGTTGCCGAACTCGATCAAGGCCGAGCCCTCGGCCTGCTTGGACCAGCCGCGGGTGATGGAGATGTCGCGCAGTTGGTCGGTGGCGCGGCCGTCGGCGCGCTGGATTGCAGTCTCGCTAGTAGTCATGGTCTAAGCGTAGACGCAAAACAGGTGCCGCCCCGGCGGTGGGAGGAGCCGCCGGGCGGGGCGTCAGCGGCCCTTGTTGGCCAGCTTGTATGCCTTCGTGTCTGCAAAGTACCGGGAACCGGGCTGGATGAAGCACAGGATGATCGCGGCAATGCCGGCCAGCACCTGCAGGATGGTGAAGATGCCCGCGGGCATGCTCATGTTGGCCAGCTGCGTGAGTGAAACCACAGCCAGGACCAGGCCGGTGATCCGCGCCCAGCCGGCTCCCTTGTTGATGAACAGGCCGATGATCACATAGAGGACCACGGCGACGACGGCGACAGCTATGGCCACACCAATGGCGGTGGCGATCCCGATCGACACCATGTCCGTGGCGTTCGTGCCTGCCGGCAGCTTCTGCTTGGCAATGGTGTCCGACATGGTCTGGCGGAACGTGCCAGAGGAAAAGTTGACAATCCCGAAGGCCACGGAGATGAGCTGCAGCACGGCGGCGGCCAGGATGAGCTGGAAGGCCCAGCCCACCTGCTTGGGTTTAACGGGCGCGGGAACCGCGGGCTGCTGCGACCACTGGGGGTTGTAGCTGGGCATTGGATAGTTGCTCATGATCCTCATCCTTCGAGGGAAATCGCTCGGCGGTGCCGCCACTGCATGCGCGGCACCGCCGAACACCCCCAATCCTCGTGCATCGACAGTTCCGACACTATCGGAGCGTGGGCCAATCCAACATGATCATTTTGGATGATTCTGCAATGCCTTTAGATGGTGTAGTGCACGCCTGCCACTGCGGCGGACACGTCCCCCGCATAGCTTTCACGGGCTTCCGCCACCACCGTGTTGGTGTCGGTCCACACGGGGATGTGGGTCAGGAGCAGCCGCCGGACGTTGGCGCGGCTCGCGGCCTCGCCGGCCCGCTTGCCCGTCAGGTGCACGTCCTTGATGTGGTCGTCCCGCCCTTCCTCGAAGGCAGCCTCGCACAGGAACAGGTGGGCGTCCCGTGCTGCATCTTCCAGCCCCTGGCAGGCGTCGGTGTCCCCCGAATAGGCAAGCGTGATGGAGCGGTCCACGCCGGTGCCGTCAAATTCGGTGACTTCCACCCGCAGGGCGTAGGCCTCCGGGATGGGGTGGTTGACGGAGATTGGTGTCACTTTGAAGGGGCCCACCGTCACGGGTTCGCGTTCCTGCCAAAGCTGGAAGTCAAATTCCTCGCGCATCCCGGGGTCCAGGTCAAGGCCGTAGGCGGTGGCGAGCCTGTCCGCCGTTGCGGCCGGTCCCCACACGGGGATTCGCCCGCGGTGCCAGCCGTGGGGGTTCCAGCGCACGGCCACGTGCAGGCCGCATAGGTCCATGCAATGGTCCGGGTGCAGGTGGCTGAGGAAGATCGCGTCGATGTCTTCCAGGTCCATGTACTTTTGCACGGATCCCAGCGCCCCGCTGCCCAGGTCGATGAGCACCCGCCAGGGGCGGGTGCCGTCGTGGGCCGTGAGCAGGTAGCAGGACGCAGGCGATGCAGGCCCGGGAAAGGACCCGCTGCACCCCACTATGGTCAACTTCATGTGCGTTCCCCCGTTGCATTGCCCGAAACAGCCAGTTTGCCGACACTGTCGCGCAAAACAAAATTGGAGATGTGCCGGGCTCCGCCGCCGGAGCGGGCAGCCTCGATCATCTCTGGGGTGATCCGTGCAATGGAACCGGTGGGATAGTGTGCCGAAACGTGGGTCACCTGCTCCACTCCGCGCACCTCCGGCCCCAGGAAGCGGCGCGCCAGCACGCCAAACTGCCCGGCGTCGCCGGTGGAAAGGAAGTTGTGCGAGGGAGGGTTGGTGGAAAGGCGCTCCAGGTCGTGGCTGACCAGGGCTTTGTACACGTCCTTCGCCGTTTCCTCGGCGCTGGAGACCAGGGTGACCGAGTCGCCCATGACGTAGGAGATGACGCCGGTCAGCAGCGGATAGTGGGTGCAGCCCAGCACCAGCGTGTCCACGTGGGCGGCCTTCAGGGGCGCCAGGTACCTTTCGGCGGTGGAAAGCAGCTCGGGGCCGGCAGTGATGCCGGATTCCACGAAGCGCACAAAGTCCGGGCAGGCGGCCGAGGTGATGTGAAGGTTTGGTGCCGCGGCGAAAGTGTCCTCATAGGCCCGGGAGCCCACTGTGGCCTCCGTGCCGATCACGCCCACCCTGCCCGTACGCGTGGCGGCCACAGCCCTTCGCACGGCCGGCAGGATGACTTCAATGACGGGAATGCCGTAGCGGGCCGTGTACCGTTCACGGGCGTCGCGGAGCACTGCGGCGGAGGCGGAATTGCAGGCGATGACCAGGAGCTTCACTCCGGCGTCGACCAGCTCGTCCATGACGCCGAGGGCGTTGGCCCGCACCTCGGCAATGGGCAGCGGGCCGTAGGGGCTGTTGGCGGTGTCGCCCACGTACAGGATGGATTCGTTGGGCAGCTGGTCGATGACCGCCCGGGCCACCGTCAGTCCGCCCACGCCTGAGTCAAAGATGCCAATGGCCCGTTCAGCCACGGCCTGCGGGGCGGCGGGGCTGGAGTCCGCGGGAGTTGTGCTCATGATCGTCCCAGAATAGATGCCTGGGCGGACGGGCGGGTGCATTTGGCCCCGTCTGTTTTGTCACAGGCGCCCGGGCGGGGCGTGGGCGCCGCCATTACTTGCGGCTCTTCAGGCCCACCAGCATGGCCTGGACCAGGCTTTCCTGGAGCCAGGAGACGAAGTTGTAGACCAGGGAAAGGTAACTTTCGACGTCGTCGGCCTCGCCCCAGTCCTGGACCAGGTGGACCCTGTCCGCGTCCTGTTCGTCGCGGATCTCCAGCCTTTCGGCGAGCACCAGCCGCACGTCGTTGAGGGCCATGGACCACAGGCGCGCGCGGTCCGCGTCCAGCACCACCTTGTCATGGTCCAGGTCCAGCGAGGCCGCCCGGAGGGCGCCAATCTTGTTTTCTCGCAGCGAGCGCTCGGTGAGCTGGCGAAACTCAAGGGCGGCACCGGCGTCGTTCCTGACTGCGTCCGGCAGCAGCCGCAACAGGGCCGGGTCCGTGGGGACGGTGGCGTCCATGTCGAGGCCGATCAACGCGGCAAGCGGGTCCTCGTGGGCCGGGGTGTCAGGTTCGAGCATGGTGATGATGTCCGCGAACAGCTTGCGCAGCAGGTCACGCTCCGCCCCTTCGAGAATGCCGGTGATGCCCCGGCGCCCGGCAATGAAGGCCTTAGCCACGTCCGCCGCCCTTCTGCACCGTGGCCCACAGGCCAAATCCATGCATGGCCACCACGTGGGCTTCCATTTTCTCCTTGGCACCGCTGGCCACGGCCGACTTTCCCTCCTGGTGCACCTGCATCATCAACTTCGACGCCTTGGCCTCCGAATATCCAAAGTAGCTTTGAAAAACGTAACTGACATAGCTCATCAAGTTCACGGGATCGTTCCACACAATCAGTTCCCAGGGGACGTCCGCGGAGATGAGCTCATGCGACGAAGGGGCCTGGTCCGTTTCCGGGGCTGTGCTGACACTCATGTGTCCATTCTAGTGTGGCCCCGATACAGTAAATCCCGTGACTACCGCATCCGGCTGGGGCCAGCCCCGCACCTCCCTGTTCACGGACCACTATGAGCTGACCATGCTCCAGGCCGCGCTTCATTCCGGCGCCGCGCACCGCCGCAGCGTCTTCGAGGCCTTCGCCCGGAGGCTGCCGGACGGCCGCCGTTACGGGGTTGTGGGGGGAACCGGCCGCCTGCTGGAGGGCCTGGAGCGGTTTCGTTTTGGCGCCCAGGAACTGGATTTTTTGGCCCGAAACGCGGTGGTGAATGACGAAACCCTGGCGTGGCTAGCCGATTTCAAGTTCTCAGGAAACGTGTACGGATATGCGGAGGGCGAACTGTATTTCCCCAATTCCCCCATCCTTTCCATCGAATCCACCTTTGCCGAGGCCTGCATCCTGGAGACCTACGTGCTCTCCGTGCTCAACCACGACTCCGCCATCGCCTCCGCCGCATCCCGCATGATCACTGCTGCCGGTTCACGCCCCTGCATCGAGATGGGGTCCCGGCGCACCCACGAGGAATCCGCCGTGGCCGCCTCGCGTGCCGCCGTCATCGCCGGCTTCCACAGCACGTCCAACCTTGAGTGCGGCCTGCGGTATGGCGTGCTGACCCAGGGCACCGCGGCGCACTCGTTCACGCTGCTGCACAACACCGAGGAGGACGCCTTCCGCGCCCAGGTGGCCTCCATGGGATCCGGCACCACGCTGCTGGTTGACACGTACGACGTCGAAGCGGCCGTCCGGAAGGCCGTCGAGATCGCGGGCCCGTCCCTGGGCGGCGTCCGGCTGGATTCCGGCGACCTGCTGGCCCAGGCGCATGAGGTCCGGGCCCTGCTCGATTCCCTCGGCAACGTCAACACCCGCATCACCGTCACCTCCGACCTTGACGAGTTTGCCATTGCCGCCCTGGCGGCGGCCCCGGTTGATTCCTACGGCGTGGGGACGTCCCTGGTCACCGGGTCCGGGGCGCCAACGGCGTCGATGGTCTACAAGCTGGTGTCCCGCGAGGGCGACGACGGCGAATTTGTCTCCGTGGCAAAGTCCGCCAAGAACAAGGCTAGCGTTGGAGGGAAAAAGCAGGCCCTGCGCCGCCTGAACGCCCGCGGCATCGCCACCACGGAGCTGGTGGGCATTGGCACCATGCCCGAAAGCGACGGAAACGACAGGCCGCTGATTCAGGAGTTCATGGCCGGCGGCGTCCTGGCTCCCGGTTGGACAGGGCGCGAAGGCGTGGAGCGCGCCACTGAACGCCATGCGGCGTCCATGGCCGAAATGCCAGGAGCCGCCCGCCGCCTCCAGCGCGGTGAGCCCGTCATCCCCACAGAATATTTTCAAGCCGCAGCTGCCCCGAACTAGCCAAACCCCAAGCAATCCAGCCAATCACCGAAGGAGCACACCATGGCCAAGGCACTGATCATTGTGGACGTCCAGAACGACTTCTGCGAAGGAGGCTCGCTGGCCGTTGACGGCGGAGCCGAGCTGGCCTCGGAGATTTCCGAGCACATCAACGAAACAGCGGGTTACGACTTCATTGTTGCCACGCAGGACTGGCACATTGACCCGGGCAGCCACTTCTCCGACACCCCCGACTTCATCAATAGCTGGCCCGTGCACTGTGTTGCCGGCTCCAAGGGCGCGGCCCTGCACCGAAACCTGGACACCGAGGACATCGACGCCTACTTCCGCAAGGGACGCTACGACGCAGCGTACTCGGGCTTTGACGGGCTGCTGGCACCGGAGGATGAAGTCATGCCGGGTGAGAGGGAAGCCCACGAGGCCGCCAACCCGGACGACGGCGAGGCTCCGGTCAGCCTGGACGACTGGCTGCGGGAGAACGACGTCGAGGACGTGGTGGTGGTGGGAATCGCCACCGACTTCTGCGTCCGGGCCACCGCCCTGGACGCCGTCAATGCCGGCTACAACACAACAGTGTTGCGCGACTACGTGGCTGGAGTGGACGAAGACGCCAGCGAAGCGGCCCTGGACGAACTCGAGGACGCCGGCGTGGAGGTCAAGTAGCCGCCGGCGGTAGAACAACCGTCGAGACCCGATGGTCGAGCAGCGAGTTCTGCGAGCGCGTCGAGCCCCGGTGGTCGAGCAGCGAGCCCCGCGAGCGCGTCGAGACCCGAGCTGCGGTGGTCGAGCAGCGAACCGCGCGAGCGCGTCGAGACCCGGTGGTCGAGCAGCGAGCCCTGCGAGCGCGTCGAGACCCGGTAGTCGAGCAGCGAACCCCGCGAGCGCGTCGAGACCCTGGATTCCTTCGCGCCCCAAAGCTGGTAAGCACTACTTCTGGTGGCAATCCGGGCCCGTTATCCACAATTCTGAAATTGGCCCGGAAAATAGGTCGTCCGGCAACGACAATGTGAACATGCCACATGTATATATCTTGAAATGCAATGACGGCTCCTACTACGTCGGAAGCACGTGGAATTTGGAACGCAGGTTAGCCCAGCACAACGCCGGAGAAGGTGCGACGTACACGCGCAGGCGCAAACCCGTCGAACTGGTGTGGGCTCAAGAACACGACCGCGTGGACACAGCATTCGCACTGGAGAAGCAGATACAAGGCTGGAGCCGCGCCAAGCGCGAGGCCCTCATAGAGGGACGGCTGATGGACCTGCCGGGCTTGTCCGAGGCCAAGTCTCGGCAAATACGATCGTGACGGTATCAACCTAAACAGCCAGGGTCTGGACGCGCTCGCAGAACTCGCTGCTCGACCACCGACGTGTGTGTCCCAGGGTCTCGACGCGCTCGCAGAACTCGCTGCTCGACCACCGGCGCGTGTGTCCCAGGGTCTCGACGCGCTCGCAGAACTCGCTGCTCGACCACCGGCGCGTGTGTCCCAGGGTCTCGACGCGCTCGCAGAACTCGCTGCTCGACCACCGGTATCGCTGCTCTGCCACCGGGCTGCTATTTGCGGCCGAGGAACCAGTCCTGGAGCTTCTTGAGCCGCTGGTGGAGCTGGGGTTCGTTCGCCTGCGCCACGGCGGGTCCGCCGCAGATGCGCCGCAGCTCGCTGTGGACCATGCCGTGGGGCATGCCGGAGCGCGCGCTCCACGCCGAGACGTTCTTGGCCAGTTCGTGGCGCAGGTCCATCAGCATGCGGTGGTCCACCACGGCAGCGTCCTCCGGCTCCGGTTCGGGTGCACTAGCCCCCTTGCCGCGCCGCCGGGTTTGCTGGGCAGCCTGGCGCTGGCGCAGCAGGACCCCCACTTGGTCGGCGTCGAGCAGGCCCGGGATGCCCAGGAAGTCGAGCTCGTCATCGCTGCCGATCTCGCCGCCGGTGCCGAATTCGCCGCCGTCGAACAATACCTTGTCAAAGGAGGCCTGGGACTCCAGCGCCTCAAACTTGAACTTTTCCAGCGTGTCGGACGCCTTTTCCTCGCGGTTGGCCTCCTCCATCTCGGCATCGTCAATGAAACCGTCTGGGTCCTTGTCCGGGCGGTCCAGGGCGTGGTCGCGCTCGAGTTCAAGCTGGTTGGCCAGTTCCATGAGGTTTGGCACCGACGGCAGGAAAACCGACGCCGTTTCGCCACGTTTCCGGGCGCGCACAAAGCGGCCGATCGCCTGGGCGAAAAATAGCGGCGTTGCCGTGGACGTGGCATAGACGCCAACTGCCAGCCGCGGCACGTCAACGCCTTCGGAAACCATCCGCACCGCCACCATCCAGCGCTTCTCCCCCGCGGAAAATGTGTCGATCTTGTCCGAGGCCTTGGCATCGTCGGACAGAATCACAGTGGGCGACTCCCCCGTGATCTTCTTCAGCTGGCCGGCATAGGCGCGGGCGTCGTCATGGTCGGTGGCGATGACCAGCCCGCCGGCGTCGGGCACGGCACGGCGCACCTCGGTGAGGCGCTTGTCGGCAGCGGCCAGCACGGCGGGGATCCACTCGCCCGCAGGGTTCAGCGCGGTGCGCCAGGCCTGGGAGGTGATGTCCTTGGTGACCGGGGCGCCCAGGGTGGCCGCCATTTCCTCACCGGCACTGGTGCGCCAGCGCATCTGGCCGGAGTAGGCCATGAACATGACGGGGCGCACCACGTGGTCCTTGAGCGCCTCCCCGTAGCCGTAGGTGTAGTCGGCCTTGGAGCGGCGGATGCCGTCGCCGTCCTCCACGTAGTCCACAAAGGGAATCGGGGCGGTGTCGGAACGGAAGGGCGTTCCGGTCAGGGCCAGGCGCCGGGCTGCCGGGTCGAATGCTTCACGGATGCCGTCGCCCCAGGACAGCGCGTCGCCGCCGTGGTGGATCTCGTCCATGATGACCAGCGTGCGGGCGGCTTCGGTCTTGGCCCGGTGCAAGAGCGGCTTGCTGGCCACCTGGGCGTACGTGACGGCCACGCCGATGAATCCCTTGCCGTGGCGGCCGTCGGCATTCTTGAAGTTCGGGTCGATGGAAATGCCAACCCGTGCCGCTGCGTCCGCCCACTGGCGCTTGAGGTGGTCCGTGGGGGTGACGATGGTGATCCGGTTGATGGTGCCCCGGGCGATCAGCTGCGTGGCCACATGCAGGGCAAACGTGGTCTTGCCGGCACCGGGCGTGGCCACGGCCAGAAAATCGCGGGGGCCGGCCGAAAAGTACTTTTCCATGGCCTCGGTCTGCCACGCCCGCAGCTTTTGGGCCGTGCCCCATGCCGCCCGCTCAGGGTAGGCCGGAGGCAGGGACGGTCCGCCAAACAATGTTTCCGTCACGAAATCGCTGCCATCCTTGTCACTTCTTTCCCGTGCGCCCCTTGTTTTCAGGCACGCCAATTGCCGACACTGATGCCGTGCGCCATTGCCGTTTGTTACTTCTTGGGGTTCTTCGGGCCCTTGCCCTTGCCGCCGGTGGGGTTCATGCCTTCGTAAATGGCCTTGCACTCGGGGCACACGGGGAACTTTTGCGGGTCACGCCCGGGCGTCCACACCTTTCCGCACAGGGCCACCACGGGCTCGCCGGTCAGGGCGGATTCCATGATCTTTTCCTTGCGGACGTAGTGCGAGAACCGCTCGCTGTCCCCCGGTTCCACCTCCTGGCGCAGTTCCTGGCGCTCGATGACGGCCGTGGAACCGCCGCTGCTGCCGGGGTTGAAACGGGGATCGTTTTCGAAGGGGTCTGGTGGCAAGCTCATGGTGTCCATTCTAGCGGGTTTCGTTTTTCGACTCGCCGTGAAGGCTCGACGGCGGCGGGCGGGTTTCGTGCCCGGCCCGCCCGCCGCCGTCCCCGGCTTAGAGTCCCTGCCACTCCGGCTTGTTGTCGTAGGCGTGGCGGTACGTGGCCGCGCCGGCCAGCTGGGCTGCGGCGGCCTCGTCAACCAGGATGGTGGCGTGGGGGTGGAACTGCAGCACCGAAGCCGGGCAGCTCGCCGTGACGGGGCCTTCGACAAAGTCACGCACTGCCGCGGCCTTGCCTGCCCCAAATGCCACCAGCACCACGTGCCTGGCAGCCATGATGGTGCCCAGGCCCTGGGTCACCACGTGGTGGGGCACCTGGTCAATGGTGTCGAAGAACCGTGCATTGTCCTGGCGCGTCTGGTCCGCCAGCGTCTTGATGCGTGTCCGCGAGGCCAGCGAGGAGCCGGGCTCATTGAAGCCGATGTGGCCGTTGGTGCCCACCCCAAGGATCTGCAGGTCCACACCCCCGGCAGCCTTGATGGCCTCCTCATAACCCAGGCAGGCAGCCTGGATGTCGGCGGCCGAGCCGTCGGGCCCGTGGACATTGTCGGGGGCCACATCCACGCGGTTGGTGAATTCACGGCGAATGACTTCCCGGTATGACTCGGGGTGTCCCACGGGGAGTCCCACGTATTCGTCCAGGGCAAAGCCGTGTGCTTGGGTGAAACTCAGGCCATCCTGGTCGTGGCGGCGTGCCAGCTCGTCATAGATGGGCAAGGGGGAAGAGCCTGTTGCCAGGCCCAGGACGGCGGCCGGCTTGGTGCGAACCAGTTCCTCAATGGCGTCTGCGGCGAGAGCGCCGATTTCCTTGCTGCTGGGGAGGATGATGACCTCCATGAAACACGTTCCTTTCGGGATTGCACGTGAGGGGCGGCGGCCAGGGCCGGGCCGCCGGTGAAACCGGCGCGCCTTCTCAACCTTAGCGATTGTCAGCGGTCCGCCGAAACCGCCAGCAACAGCTCGGGCGCACGGCGGTCATAAAGGCGGGCGCCAATGCGGAGGCCGGCTGCCAGGAACACGGCGCCGAGGACTGCTCCGGTGGCCAGCGAGATCCACCCCAGTGCCGGCCGGTTGCCGGCCAGGGCAATGGTGGTCAGCACCAGCTCCGGCACCACCAGCACGCCCACGCCGGCAAATCCGGAAAACTGGACCACCATGGCGGAAAAGTTGTTGCCCGGCTTCGACTTGAGGGGGCTGTCGCCGGGCAGCGGGGCATTCATCGTGAAGCGGGCTGAAAAGACACTCGCCAGCCCCAGCCCGCTTCCGACGGCGCCGATGGTCAGTCCCAGCGTGGCCGGAAGCAGCGCCCACGAACCGGAAATCACCGCCCCTGCCAGCGCATAGAGGATGCCCAGCGCCAGTGCCAGGATGCCCGCTGCGGCCGCACGGCCGGCCCGGTCCGCCGCCCCCGGGACACCGGCGCCCAGATGCAGTGCGAAGGCTGTGTTGTCATAGGAGATGTCGGAGGAGATGCTCCACACCACCAGGAACGCCGCCAGCGCCCCGCCAAGGCCCAGGACGACGCCGGTGGAGCCTCCGCCGGCCGCCTGTGAGCTGGCAAAAACAAACACCAGCGGAAGCAGCGGGGCGATGATGAGACCGGCACTGTAGCGCGGATCCCGGAACCAGTACGTCAGGCTGCGGGCGGCGACGGCTCCGGCCGGGCTGGCAGGGAACACCCGGAAGAATCCCAAGTTGCCGGCACTGCGGCGTGAGTTTCCAGCATGGGGCGGGGTGACCAGCGCCTTGGCCAGGCAGGCCTTCCAGATCCAGGTCAGGACAGCCAGGGCCGCCAGTGCAATGGCGAGCTTCCCGCCCGCTGCGGCCCACTGGCCTGCTGCCACAGCTGCGGGCACGGCCCAGACCGCGCCGAGTGGCGTCCAGGAAACGGTGTTGGCCAAATCCGGCAGGTAGTCCCGGACTCCCTGGACACCCGCCGTAAGGCTGGTGGTGATCGGTCCGAGGAGGACCAGCGGGACCAGCAGCACCACGCCGCTCAAGTCCTTGAACTTGCGGGAGGAAGCCAGGCTGGCACTCGCCGCCGTAATGGCCCGGGAGGCCACCACGCATGTCAGGGCCGCCACAGCGCCACAGAACAGTGCCACTGCCGCGGCGCCCGGGTGCTGCCACCAGGCTGCTGCGGTTCCCATTGAGGCCAGGAGTGTGATGGCTCCGGGGATGCCAATGAAGCCGGACAGCGCCAGGCCGGCAAGGAGCTGGCGCATGGGGATGGAATAGGTGCTGAACCGGGCAGGGTCCAGTGTCATGTCCAGCCCGGAGGCCACCACGGGAATGATGAGCCAGCCCAGGAACAGCGCTGACCCCGCGAGCACAAGGACCATGCCCACGACTTCCGGGCCCTGCGTGCCCAGCACCGCCAGGCCCACCAGCGCCGTGCCCAGGATGCCCAGCCCGTATAGGGCACCAATGGCCAGGCCCACCAGTTGCATGGTGCTGCGCCGCAGCGAATTGCGCAGCAGCGCTATTTTTAGCCTTAGGAGGTGCGCAACCATTGCAGCCCCGCCGTCTGGTTCCGACCGCCGACGAGTTCCACGAACCTGTCCTCCAGGCTCAGGTCCCCGCGCACCTGGTCCACCGTGCCTGCTGCCAGGACGGTGCCGGCGGCGATGACTGCCACGTGGTCGCACATGCGCTGCACCAGGTCCATGACGTGGCTGGAGACGATGACGGTTCCGCCGGAGGCCACGTAGTCGTGCAGAATGTCGCGGATGTTGGCCGCGGAGACGGGGTCCACGGATTCGAAGGGCTCATCGAGCACCAGGAGTCGGGGTGCATGTATCAGGGCAGCCGCCAAGGCGATCTTCTTGGTCATGCCTGCGGAATAGTCCACCACCAGGGTCCCGGCATCCTTGGCCAGGTCCAGCGCCGCCAACAGGTCATGGACGCGATGGGCCACGGTGTCCCTGTCCATGCCACGCAGCAGGCCCGCATAGGTCACCAGCTGCTCACCGGAAAGCCTGTCAAAGAGGCGCACGCCGTCAGGCAGCAGCCCCATGAGCCGCTTGGCTTCGAGCTGGTGGGCCCAGACGTCGACGCCGTGCACCCACACCTGTCCGGCGTCCGGGCGCAACAATCCCGTGGCCATGGAGAGGGATGTGGTCTTGCCGGCGCCGTTGGGGCCGACCAGCCCGTAAAAGGAGCCGGCCGGCACATCCAGGTTGATCCCGTTCACCGCAACCTTGGAGCCAAACGCCTTTGCCAGACCGCGGATGGCCAGGGCGGCCGGCTGCTGCGGGGCAGCCGGCACGGTGGTGGCATGTGCCGAAAAGTCAGTCATGACGCCACACTAACAAGCAGCCCACGGCAAATTCACCATCCGAAAGGATGACTTGGAGCGGGCGGCCCGGGCAGGGCTGGTGCGCGATTCGCCGCCTAGAACAGCGCGCGCGCCAACGCCTGGCGGGAGGCACTCACGCGGGGGTCCGCCACGCCGACCACCTCGTACAGCTCCAGCAGCCGCACGCGCGCTGTTTCGCGTTCGGGGCCAAAGTGCAGGGAAATGAAGGAGACAATGCGGGCAAAGGCATCTTCAACGTGCCCGCCCGTCACGTCCAGGTCCGCCACGGCAAGCTGCGCCTCGACGTCGTCGGCATCGCCCGCGGCCCGCGCCCTCAGCACCTCGGCGGCAGCCACGTCAATGTCTGCCGCGCGGCGCATGAGGTGCACCTGTGCCAGCCCAACCTTGGCGTCGGCGTCGTTCGGTTTCTCCGCCAGGGCCTTCTCGTAGGCTGCCTGCGCAGCCGCCAAGTCCCCCGATGCGATGGCGTCATGGGCCGCCTGGTGCAGCGGCGGAAGGGGCGGCTCCTCCGCGGCCTGTGCATCCGGTGCGCCGCCGAGATTGCCGGTGACGCCGTTGCTGGCCGCCACCTTGAGCAGTTCATCCAGGAACGACTTGATCTGGTCCTCCGGCATGTCCCCCTCAAACAAGGGGACGGGCTGGCCCTTGATGAGGGCCACCGTGGTGGGCACCGCCGTCACTCCAAACGCCTGGGCAATGCCGGGGCTGGTGTCCGTGTCGACCCGCCCCAGGGCAAGGCTGCCGCCAAAGTCATTCATGAGCTTTTCCAGCACGCCCGCCAGCATGGCTGACTGATTGGAGCGCGCCGATCCCAGCAGGACCACCACGGGCACGGTCTGGGACAGCCCCACGAATTCCTGGAAGCTTTGTTCGTTGACGTCCACGGCGTAGGGCGATCCCGGGCCGGGGGCAGGTGCCGTGGCCCGGTTTTTCAGGGCGGAAAGGTCGACGGCGCCGCGCAGGTTGATCCCCGGCAGGGGGTTGGCGGGCGTGGAACTGGGGTTGCTCATTGATTCACTCCAACTTGTGCTGTGCCCGCGGCGCGTTGCCTCGCGCCGCGGACGAAAATTGCCGCCGATCAGGCCCGGCGCTACTTGATCTTGGCGCTGACCAGGAAGTTGTTGGCCGAGAAGATGTCGATCTGGGTGCCTGCCCCGGCCGGCGGGATGTACATGACCACGGGCTCGGCGTAGCTGACCACAAAGCCCTTCTTGGACTCGCTGCCCCCAGCCAATGCTATGACGGATTTGTCGGTGAGGTTGTTCGTGGCGTCGGACTTGGTGGTGTAGTCAATTCCGAACGTTGAGGACACCACCACCATGGCGCCGCCGTCGGCCGTTCGGAAGGCGATGGTCGCCTTGGGATCGGGCGTGTGGGTGAACACCACGGTGGAATCCTTGGCGTCGGCCAGGGCCTTCTTTTGGTAGGAGTCCACGGACGAGATGTACACGCTGTCCTTGAAGGACGCCTTCCATTTGCTGTCCGTCTTGGTGAGCCTGTCCGTCAGGGCGGCAATGGCGTCCTTGGGGCTCATCAGCAGGCCTGCGGCATCGGCAGCGGGAACCGGGGCGGCGCCTTCCTTGTCCACCTCGGGGAACGTCTGCCCTGGCAGGAGGGGTGTCGCCTGGACCAGCTTGTACTGCTCCCGGGCGCTGGCCTGCACCAGGGTCAACAGCTGCGGCAGCTTGTTGGTGTCGCCCTGGGTGACGAGCATGGCCGAACGGGGCCACGAATCCGCAGTCGAGACCACCTTGGCAAGGAGCTTGGTGGAACTGACGGCGTCAAGGGCTGCCTGGCTGGACACCTTCGAGCGGATCTTGTAGTTGGCCTCGCGGACCTGCAGCGCGGTGCCGGCAACCCTGGAGACCAGCTCCTTGGCGTTCTTGGCGCTGTCCCCGGAGGACACCACTGTGGCAAGATCGGCGGCGATCCGCTGCACCTGGCTGTCCAGGAGCACGGGAAGGCCCGGGGTCGCGGCAGGGCTGGTTGTCGGAGATCCCGACGCCGTGGGGCTGGTGGAGGCTGTCGCCGCGCCGGTGGGTGCGGGGGTGGTCTGGTCCGCTGCCACGGCGGGGCCGATGCTGCCGGCCACCAGGACTGCGGCCAAGGCGGCACCCCACCGGGCCTTGGCGGAACGAAGGGCGGTGAACCCCCTCTTGCCGCCGGACTTGCCGCCATTATCGCCCTTTGCGCCGCCGCCGGACTTGCCGCCGTCAGCCGCGCTGCCGGACTTGCCGCCATCAGCCGCGCCGCCAGGCTTGCCGCCAGGCTTGCCCGTACCGTCGCCGAAATTGTCGTCGTTCCCGTCGCGACCCTTGCCGGCCTTTTTGCCAGCCTCCTTGCCGGTGGCCTCTCCGGTCGCATCGCTGGTCGAACTGTCGGTAGCATCGGCGGCCGAAGCGCCGGTCGAATCGCCGGCCGCGCCGCCGTCGGCATCATTCGCGGCAAGGGGTTCAAATACTGTCTTCGGCAGCGCCACTGTGGCGTCGGGGACGGCGGGTCCCTCCCCCGATGTTGCAACATCATCGTCCGGCGCACCGCCGGCACCCTCCACCGGACGCGGGTTGGCGCGGTTGATCTCAGCAATCGTCTTCGCCCCGGCTCCAGCCGCAGCCGCAGCCTTGGCCGCCTGCTGCCGGGCAGCCACAAGCTTCTCCACCTCGACGGCGCCCGTCGCCGGGTCAGTCGGCGCACGGCCGGCTGCCCGCCGTCCGGGCACGGCCGCAACGGCGGCGCTGCGCGGCTTTCGGGGAGACATCCAAAAGAGCAGCGCGGCCAGGGCCAGCATGATCGAGCCAAGGATCATCAGCGGGACGGCCCAGGGAGTGCTGGTGTCATTGGCGGTGGTCATGGTGATGTTGGTGGGCGCCGGTGCGGTCCCGTCGGAGGAGACCAGCAGCGCCCAGGTGCCATGGCCCGGCGCCTGCCAGGTGTAGGACAGCTCGCCGCTGGCCTTGTCCTCGCTGACCCACATGTCGGAGCCTGCGGGGTTGGGAACCTTTTGCGCGCCCTGCTTGCTTTCCGTGGTCAGTGCGGAAAAATCGCCGTTGACGCCGGTGACGTTGGTGTAGGCGGCATCGCCCACCCAGCCCATGACGTCGCGCTGCTGCCCCACGGCCACCTGGATGGGGCCGGTGGACTTGATGGTCAGCGTGAACTGGCCGCCCTTGGCTGCGAGCACATCCGGCCCGATAACGGTCACCGGGGCGGGCGCCACAGTCCCTTCCACGCCGGCCGTGACGGTGGCTGGCGGGAGCCATATGGTGCGCTGGCCAATCCCCAATCCGAGGACGACCAGGCCCAAAATGGCCAGGACAAGTGCAATCTTTGAACGCAAGTACATACCTAACATCGGCGGAAAACTACTTTGATCGTTTGTTCAAGGGTAACCGAACCGTTATCTAAGAGGGGGTTTCACGAGGCCAATCTCACTCTCAGCGATATGGCGGGCCACCCCGGGAACCGGGCCGCGCGCCGCATGTTTCTGCGGCAAATGGGCTGCCACTGCGGCCTGCGCTGATAATGTCAAGTCACCAGTTACCGG
>NZ_JAJLOZ010000037.1:0-42654 GCF_025548615.1 Arthrobacter sp. A2-55
CCGCATGTTCGAGTAAACAAAGACATTATAGAACATGTGTACAAACCTGCGCTCAGGTCCCCCTGTGGAGGGAGCAACACCCAGGGTCTCGACGCGTTCGCAGGGCTCACTGCTCGACCACCGGGGTTCCCTGGCCAACGGTTCACCGCCCCTGGGTCTCGACGCGTTCGCAGAGCTCACTGCTCGACCAACGGAGCCGTCCCGGGCTACTCTCCCAACGCCTCGGCCAGGCGCTCTCGGGCTGTGGCCAGGTGGCGGTCCAGAATCCGGGCGGCACCTTCGGCATCCCCGGCGGCCACAGCGTCAAGGATTAGGCTGTGTTCGGCGTGAATGGACTCGCTGTTCAATAGGTGCAGGGATTGCACCCGCGTCATGCACAGGCGGACTTCGCTCATCAGTGAGCTGTACATTCGCGCAATCCGCTCATTGCCGGCCGCCTCGACCAGGGCAGTGTGAAAGCGCAGGTCCGGTTCCACCAGCGCCAAATCGCCGGAGCTCGCAGCGGCCAGAATATCCGCATTGGCGCGAACGGCGTCCTCCGGCACGGCCCGTGAGGTGGCCAGGCGCCGCAGGATTTCACTCTCCAAATACGCGCGGGCCAGGTAAATGTCGCGCACGGAATCGGGTCCCAGCCGGGCCACGCGGGCACTCTTGTGTGTGCCACGGACCAGCAGGTTTTCGCCCACCAATTTCTCGATCGCGGCCTTGGCCGTGGGCCGGGCAACGCCATAAGTGGTGGCGATTTCCAGCTCCGTGACGGCTTCGGCGGACGTGAGGCTGCCAGTGAGAATGCGCCCGCGGAGATCGTCGGTCACGGCATCCACCACGGTTTTGGTGGCAATGGGGCGGGTCATGGGTTCATTTGTCCTTGGGGTGTCGCGACTGTAATTTGAGTATACTTGTCAGACAATTTGAATGTCAGCAATTCCACCACGGACAAGGATGAGGGCATGTCTGCTCAGGCAGGACCGGAAGCAATTGCTCGAATTCGTGCGGTCATGGCGGACCCGGGGCAGACAAGGACCCGGGCCATTGACTTGCACGCCAACGCCCACGATGCCTCGCATTTCCTCCTCATCCCGCAGGCCGTCGCCGTGCCGGAAAGCGCGGAGGAAGTGGCGCGGCTGTTGAAAACCAGCGCCGCCCACGGCTTCCCGCTAACCCTGCGTTCGGGCGGCACCAGCCTCAGCGGCCAGGGCGTCACGGACGGCCTGCTGGTGGATGTGCGCAGGAACTTCCGCAAGATTGACGTGCTCGACGGCGGTGCCCGGGTCCGCGTGCAGCCCGGGGTAACCGTCCGCGCCCTGAACGCCAGGCTGCTGCGCTTTGGCCGCAAGTTCGGCCCCGACCCGGCGAGTGAGGCCGCCTGCACCATTGGCGGCGTGGTGGCGAACAATTCCTCCGGCATGGCCTGCGGCATCCGTGACAATGCGTACCGGACCCTTGAGTCCCTCACTGTCGTCCTGCCCAGCGGCACAGTCATCGACACTGGCGCGGACGACGCCGATTCTCGCCTCCGCGCGCAGGAACCGGACATTTTTGCGGGGCTTTTGGAGCTGTCCGCCAGGGTCCGGGGGAATCCGGGCTCCAGAAGAATCATCGAGCACCAGTTCGCCATGAAGAACACCATGGGCTACGGCCTGAACTCGCTGCTGGATTTTGAGAGCCCCGCCGAGATCCTGGCCCATCTGATCGTAGGCAGTGAAGGCACGCTGGGCTTTGTGGCCGAAGCCGTGTTCCGCACGGTACCCCGCCTGGCCCATGCCACCTCGGGGCTGCTGGTGTTCCGGGACCTTGAGTCGGCCAACAGCGCCTTGCCCGCGCTGGTCGCCAGCGGTGCGGCCACCGTGGAACTCCTGGACTCCCTGTCGCTGAAGGTGGGCCAGGCACTGAGCCGCGTGCCCGGCGTCGTGCGGGAATTGCGGGTGGAAAACCAGGCCGCCCTGCTGGTGGAATATCAGTCCGGGGATGCCGGCGAGCTGGCGGAGCTGGGCGCCACTGCCGGCAGGGTTGCCGGCACGCTGGGCCTGGACGCTCCCGCGGAATTCAGCACGGACACACAGGCCCGCGCTGAATTGTGGCAGCTGCGCAAGGGCCTGTATGCCGCCATCGCCGGCGCCCGGCCGCCCGGCACCACGGCGCTGCTGGAGGACGTGGTGGTCCCGGTCCCCGGCCTGGGACGCACCTGCGTGGCGTTGGGGAAGCTGTTTGTGAAGTACGGCTATGAAAATTCGGTCATTTTTGGGCATGCCAAGGACGGCAACATCCACTTCATGCTCACGGACCGCTTCGCCAGCACCGCTGAGCTGGAGCGCTATTCGGGTTTCACCGAGGACATGGTGGAGGTGGTGCTGGGCGAAGGCGGCTCGCTGAAGGCCGAACACGGCACCGGGCGCGTCATGGCCCCCTTTGTGCGGCGCCAGTACGGCGATGAGCTCTACGACGTCATGCGCCGGATCAAGGCGCTCATCGACCCGGCAGGCATGCTCAATCCCGGCGTCATCCTCAACACGGACCCCCACGCGCACCTGCGCCACATCAAGGCGGCCCCGCCCGCCGTCGATGCCGAGGTGGACCGCTGTGTGTCCTGCGGCTACTGCGAACCCGTGTGCCCCAGCAAGGACCTGACACTCACCCCGCGCCAGCGCATTGTGACCCTGCGCGCCATCGAGGCCGCCCTGGCCGACGGCGACGCGGCCCTCGCCAAAGCCCTGGAGGCGGATTACAACTACGAGGCCGTGGACACGTGCGCCGTGGACGGCATGTGCCAGACCGCCTGCCCGGTGGACATCAACACCGGCAACCTGGTCAAGCACCTGCGGCGCGACGCGTCAGGGAAGCTGGAGAACGGTGCCTGGGAGACGGCCGCCAAGCACTGGGGCGCCGTCACCCAGGGGGCCGGGCTGGCCTTGACGATGGCGGCGAAGGTGCCGGCCGGCGTCGTGCTTCCCGTGAACAAGCTGGGGCGGAAGGTCCTTGGCGCGGACAGGCTGCCGCTGTATTCCGCCGAGCTGCCTGCCGGCGGCAAGGCACGACGGCGGCCCGCGCCTTCCGGGGAACCGGCAGCCGTGTATTTCCCCGCCTGCGTCAACACGATGTTCGGGCCAGTGGGGACCGGGGATCCGGGCCATTCCGGCGTGCAGGCCAGCTTTGAGCAGCTGTGCGCCCGCGCCGGGCTTCAACTGCTGGTCCCCGAGGGCATTGATGGCGCCTGCTGCGGCACGCCGTGGTCGTCCAAGGGCATGGCGGCCGGGCTGGCGCACATGCACGCCCAGACGCTGAAACTGCTCCGGGAGGCCTCGCGCGACGGCGAACTCGACATCATCTGCGACGCCTCCAGCTGCACCGAGGGGCTGATCCACACCCTTGAATCCGAGGTACCCGCGCCGGGGCAGCGGGCGCTGCGGGTGGTGGACGCCGTGGAATTCACGGCGGAGCGAATCCTGCCCCTGCTCGGGGAGGGCTGGGCGCGGATTGACTCGCTGGCCCTGCACCCCACGTGTTCCTCAACCAGGATGGGGCTGAACCCGGCGCTGGAAAGGGTGGCCGGGGCGGTGGCGGAATCCGTGCAGGTGCCGGACAGCTGGGGCTGCTGCGGATTCGCCGGGGACCGCGGCATGCTGCACCCGGAACTGACCGCTTCGGCCACACATGCCCAGGCCGCGGACGTGGCGGCCATGGCGGCCTCAGCCCACGCCTCCTGCAACCGGACCTGTGAACTGGGCATGACGCGGGCCACAGGGGAGGACTACCGGCACGTGCTGGAACTGCTTGCGGACGCAGTGACAGCAAAATAGCCGCGGTTAGTTGCCCCACGATTGAGCCTCAATGCAGCATTCTTTGGCTAAGGTAGTGAATCAGCAAGGCTTTGCACGTTTCCAAACTAAGGATGGAAAAAATGGCAGGAATCATCATCGTCGGCGTCGACGGCAATTCAACGTCCATGAAGGCTGCCCGGGTCGCGGCCAACTTGGCCAAGTCACTGGGGTCGACACTGCGTGTTGTCACGGCATTCGGCGAGGACAAGACCGAAAAGGTGGAGATTGGCAACGACGAGTGGTTCCTGTCCACGGCAGACGAAGCTGAGCGTGTTGCCCAGCGCGTTGCCGACGAGCTGAAGGTCACCGGCGTCCAGACGGAGTACTCCTCGGCCCTGGGCAAGCCGGCCGACGTCCTGCTCGAAGAGGCTGCCAAGCTCAAGGCGGACCTCATTGTGGTGGGCAATGTGCGCATGCAGGGCCTCAAGCGCGTGCTGGGGTCGGTGGCCAACGCCGTGTCCCACAACGCCCCGTGCGACGTCTACATCGTCAAGACCGACGACTAGCAATTCTTGACGGCCAGTGGCCGCAACCATGCCCCCGCCGGCTGCAGCCGGTGGGGGCATGGTGTTTAAGCGGCTTTTCCCTGTGCGGCAGCTTCGGGCTCGACTTCGGGCTCGGCTTCGGGTTCGGCGGCGGGTTCGACGGCGGGTTCGACGGCGGCCTTGCGGGCCGGCAGGACCACCACAGTCCTGCTGGAATGGCGCATCACGGTGGGTTCGGGCACCACCACCGGCCGCGACTTCACCGCAACGTCAAAGATGCCGCGCGCGCCGTTCACCAGCCCGTAGGCCACGGCAAGAACGGATGTCACGGCCACAAAGCAGACCATGACGATCGCAAACATCACTGCACCGAGCAGCAGGGTTCCGGTGTACACCAGAAGGTAAGAGTTGTTCAGGAAATAATCCATGGCAGCGCCCCATATCGTCCACAAACTTGTGTACTTTCCAACGCTAGGCGCGCCCGTTGCCGCTGCCGGCCACGGCACGGCGCGCCACGGGAATGACACCAAGATGTGACGCAATCGCCCGTGGCGTTACCTCAGCGATATTTGCGGTGCTGGTTCTGCTGTTTTGACGGCCCCGGCGTGGTGTCCGCGATCCACGGTCCGGTGCCCTCGGACGGATCCAGGACCCCTTCCTCGAGCCAGGTGAATTCGCCGTCGAGCAGGGACGCCGCCAGCGACTTGTCGGCGTCGTCCGTGTTGTGCCACAGCTCGTTGAAGAGGGACTCCACCCGCAGCCGCGACTGGCCGGCAAACGCGTCGGCGAGTTTCAGCGCGGACCTGCCCTGGACGGGGTCCTTCAGCCGGAGCATTTCGGCACGGCTGCAACAGGCGGCAATGGCGAAGAGTTCAGCTCCGATGTCCACAATCCGGGCCAGGAAGGCCTGCTTGTATTCCATTTTTCCCTGCCAGCGGCCCATGCCGTAAAACGTCTGGCGGGCCAGTTTGCGCGATTCCCGCTCCACAAAGCGCAGGTGCTTCGCCAGCGGCCCAAACTCGTTGTACGAGCGCGGGTCCAGGCCCTTGCCAACCGCCAGCTGTGGCAGCCACTTCGCATAAAACCCGCTGGCATTCACGGCCGCCCTGCCCTTTTGCGCCAGGGTGGCAGACGTGGAGGCCAGGTCGCCGGCCGCGGCCAGGTGCGCGTCAACGGCCTCCCGGGCTATGAGCAGGTGCATGATTTCCGTGGAACCTTCGAAGATCCGGTTGATCCGGAGGTCACGCAGCAGTTGTTCCGCCGGGACGGCACGTTCGCCGCGGGCTGCCAACGATTCGGCGGTCTCATAGCCGCGCCCGCCGCGGATCTGCACCAGTTCATCCGCGCACCGGTAGGACATTTCGGAGGACCAGAGCTTGGCAAGCGCCGCTTCGATCCGCACGTCCTTCATGCCGGCGTCGGCCAATGCTGCGGACAGTTCAAACACGGCCTCCAGCGCAAAGGCCGTGGCGGCCATGAAGGCAAGTTTCTTGCCCACGGCCTCGTGCTGGCCAACGGGCCGCCCCCACTGTGTGCGCGCGTTGGACCACTCGCGGGCAATCTTCAGTGACCACTTGGCGGAACCGGCGGCCATGGCCGGTATGGACAGGCGACCGGTGTTCAGGGTGGTCAGCGCGATTTTCAGGCCCTGGCCCTCGCGGCCCAGCCGGTTTTCCGCCGGCACCCGGACCTGGTGGAAGCGGGTTACGCCGTTTTCAATGCCCCGCAGCCCCATGAACTGGTTGCGGTGCTCCACCGTAATGCCGGGGGAGTCGGCCTCCACCACGAAGGCCGTGATGCCGCCGGTCTTCCGCCCGTTTTCATCCAGTCCGCGGGAGGGAACCATGGCCATGACCACCACCAGCTCGGCAATGACGCCGTTGGTGGTCCACAGTTTCACCCCGTCCAGCAGGTAGGCGCTGCCATCGTCGGTGGGCACAGCGGCACAGGCCATGCGCGCGGGGTCCGAGCCGACGTCGGGCTCGGTCAGCAGGAAGGCGGTGACGGCGCCGGCGGCACAGCGCGGCAGGTACTTTTGCTTTTGCTCAGGCGTGCCGAAAACCTTGACCGGCTCCGGCACCCCGATGGACTGGTGGGCCGAAACCAGGGCGCCGAAAGCGGGGTGGACGCTGCCCAGGATGGCCAGGGCGCGACCGTAGTACGTCAGGTTCAGGCCCAGTCCGCCATATTCCTTGGGGATCTTCATGCCAAAGACCCCCAGTTTCGCCAGCCCGGCAATGTATTCATCCGGAATCTTGGCATCGCGTTCGATAACGGCGGCATCCAGGGTCCGGGCGTAGTCCTCCACGGCCACGAGGAATGCATCGCCCTCTTCGGCCTCTTCGGCAGTGGATTCCGGGTGGGGGTGGATCAGCCCAAGGTCAAAGTCGCCCAGGTACAGGCCCTTGGCGAAGCTGGGCCGTTCCCAGGAGGATTCACGGGCCGCCTCCGCAACGTTCCGGGCATCCTCCGCCGTCACCTGGGCGCGCGCTGCGGCCGCCGGGCCGCCAACATGTGTGCTCATGACTTCCTCGATTCCGCCGGCGCCGTCGCGGGAACCGGCCAGGGGAGCTCAGGAAGGGCTCATGCCTTGATGCTACCCGTGGGTAGGTGGGGCGGCAATGGCTTGGCCGCAAGGGTGTTCCTGGCGGCGAATTGGCGGCACCATGGAGGGTATCGCCGAACAGTCCACCGCACAGTTTCACCCCACATTTTCGCCGGGAGGCCCCTTGATTTCGCCCCAGCCCCTTCTCCACGACTTGGCCGTGCTTGCCGTTGCACCCCTGCAGGCCTGGTCGGGCAGCGACGGGCAGCTGCGCAGGCACGGGGCCCAGGGCATCTACTGTGCGGACACCAGGGTGGTGGATGAGGCCGTGCTCACTGTTAACGGTGAGGAGCCGGAGTTCATTGGTGAATCCGCGGCACAAGGTTCGGAGGCATGTTTTGTGGGGCTTGTCCGTTCCTTGGACCCCGGGAACGCCGACCCGCTGGTGACGGTGACCCGGCGCAGGATTATCCAGGCGGGCAGGATCACGGAGGACATTCTGATTGCCTCCGATCAACAAGAGCCGGCCGCCGTCGCCGTCGAACTCCGGCTGGGAATCGATTTTTCACCCATGATGAGCGTCAAGTCCGGCGCCCCCCGGCACCCTGCAACGCCGCACCGTGACGGCGGGCACTGGGTGGCGCAGACAGGGCAGGTCACAGCCTCCATTGGCGCGCCGGGTGCCTCGGCGGAAACGTACGACGGCGGCATCACGTTCCGCTGGGACGTCACCATCCCGCCGCGAGGGGAGGCGCGGCTTGCCTGGTGGGTGGAGGCCGACGACGCCAAGGCGCCCTTCATGTCAGGTGGCGTTCCAGCCCCTGCGCCGCTGCTGGTGACGGCGCAGGATCCGCGGCTGGCCTCCCTCGTGGCGCGGGCGCAAGCGGATTTGCAGGGCCTGCGCATGTCCCCTGTCGACGCCCCCGGGGAGGTGTTCCTGGCGGCAGGTGCCCCGTGGTTCTTCACGCTGTTTGGCCGCGACTCCCTCATTGCCGCGCGCATGCTGCTGCCCGTGGATCCGGCGCTCGCCGCCGGCACGCTGCGCACGCTGGCGGCACGCCAGTGCACTGTCCATGATCCCGAAACGGCGGGGCAGCCCGGCAAGATCCTCCATGAAGTGCGCCGCGGGGAGCTCCGCCTGCCGGCCAACTCCCACAACGGGGAACTCCGCCTGCCACCCGTCTACTACGGCACCGTGGACGCGACGCCGCTCTGGATCAGCCTGCTGCATGACGCCTGGAAGTGGGGGATGCCTGACGGGGACGTCCAGCCACTGCTGGGCAACCTTGAAGCGGCCCTGGGGTGGCTGCGGGATTGGGCCGATGCCGACGGCGACGGCTTTCTGGAATACCTTGACACCACCGGCCACGGCCTCGCCAACCAGGGATGGAAGGATTCCGGGGATTCCATCCGCTGGCAGGACGGCACACAGGCGGTGGGCCCAATCGCATTGGCCGAGGTCCAGGGTTATGCCTACCGGGCGGCCCTTGACGGGGCGGAACTGCTGGAGGCCTTCGGACGGCCGGGAGCCGAGGAATGGCGGGCCTACGCGGCGGCGCTCGCCGCCAACTTCCGCGCGAGCTTTTGGTGCCGTGACGAGCTGGGACCGTACCCCGCCCTCGCGCTGGACGCGGATAAACGGGCCGTTGACGGCGTCGCCAGCAACATGGGCCACCTCCTCGGAAGCGGCATCCTTTCCCCGGAGGAAAGTGACGTGGTGGCTGCCCGGCTCATGCAGCCCGGCATGTTCTCCGGCTTTGGCATCCGCACCCTGGATTCCAGCAACGGGGGATACTGGCCGCTGCGCTACCACTGCGGAACGGTGTGGACGCACGATTCAGCCATCATCCTCGAGGGCCTGGCCCGCACGGGTCACCTGACGGACGCCGCGCGCATTGCGTCGGGGCTGGTTGATGCGGCTGCTTCCTTTGACTACCGGCTGCCGGAACTTTTTTCCGGGCACTCCCCGGAGGCCGGCGGCCCCCTCCCGTACCCCTCATCGTGCCGGCCGCAGGCATGGGCAGCCGCGTCGGCCGTGCCGATTCTGCTGGCCGCGCTCAGGCTGGAACCCCAGGGCCCGGGCCGGCTCCCCGTTGCCGCCGGCAAGGTGCCGACTCCGTTCGGCCCGTTCAGCGTCTCCGGGCTATGGGCCGGCGGCGTCCAGTTCACCGTCGACGTCGACTCCCGCGGGAAAGCCGAAATCTCGCCGATGTGATGCGGCGTTGGCTCCCTTGTTCCCTAAGCTGGACCCATGACCTTTGCCACCGAGCAGTTTGCCCCCGTCCGCGAGCTCTTTGAGTCCATGCTCGACGCCGATCCCGCCTACAGCGCCCAGCTGGCTGTTTATGTGGGGGGAACGAAGGTGGTGGACCTGGCGGGCGGGCCCGATTCCACGCCGGATTCGCTCACTGGCGTGTTTTCCGTCTCCAAGGGCGTGGCCGCACTGGCCTTCAGCCTGCTGGTGCAGGACGGGCTCATTGACCTGGACGCCGCGGTGGCCGCGTACTGGCCCGAGTTTGCCCGGCACGGCAAGGGTGCCGTGACAGTGCGCCAGCTGCTGTCCCACCAGGCCGGGCTGGTGGGGGTGCAGGGCGGCTTTGCCATGGAGGACTACAACGACCTCCCCGCCGTGGCCGGCCGGCTGGCGGACATGGCTCCGCTGTGGCGCCCCGGCTCCGGCACCTTCGGCTACCACGCGCTGACCATGGGCGTGTTCCTGGAGGAGCTGTGCCGCCAGGTAACGGGGGAACGGCTGCAGGACATCTACAACCGGCGCATCCGCGAGCCCTTTGCCGCCGACATGTTCCTGGGACTGCCGGACTCCGAGGAGGCCAGGTTCCGGCCCGTATTGTTCGACGACGGCTCTGCCGGCGGCTTCCTGGATCCCGGGTCCCTGGCCGGGGTGTCCGGCAATGTCCAGGCCGGAAACCTGCTGGCGCTGCCCAACATCCGCAGCGTGCGGGCTGCCGGCAGCTGCAGCGGCGCCGGCGTGGGGTGCGCCGACGGCCTGGCCCGCGTTTATGCGGCAGCCACCACTGGCCTTGACGGCCTGGAGCCATTCCTCAGCCCGGAAACCATCGCCGCCATGTCCCAGGAACAGGTCTGGGGCCTGGACCGCATCTTCTGCGACACCAGCGCTTTCGCCATCACCTTCATGAAGTCCCAGCCGCGCATGGACTTCGGCAGCGCGCAGGCATTCGGGCACGACGGCGCCAATGCCGCGCTGGGGTACGCCGACCCGCTCTACGGCATTGGCTTTGGCTACATTCCGGCCCGGGCCGAGGAAGGCGGCACGGCAGGCCGGGCCATGCAGCTCAGTGCGGCCGTGCGCAAGGTGATGCTCGCGGCGGGCTGAATTCTGTCCCCGGGGCGGTGGTTATCTCGAACTTCGACGTCAGGGGAGGCCGGCGAGGGCTGCTTCCACGGCGCGGTGAAATGTGGGGTAAGCGTAAATCATCGACTTGAGGGTGCTGACGGGGATGCGCGCATGTACGGCCAGGGCCAGCATGGACAGGACTTCGCCGCCGGAAGGCCCCACGGAGGCCGCACCCACCAGGGTGCCGCTGTCCGCGTCCTCCACCAATTTGATGAAGCCCTGTCCCTGGTGGATCCAGCCCCGGGTGGACGCCGCCAGGTCGGTGACCCCAATCCGCACATTCAGCCCCGCCTCCCGCGCCTGGCGTTCCGTCAGGCCGACGGCGCCGATCTCCGGGTCCGTAAACGTCACCCGCGGCACTGCGTGGGATTCCGTGGTGCCGCGGTCCGGCTGCCCAGTGTGACGGGCCAGGATGTGACCGGCCACAATGTTCGCGTGGTACATGGACAGGTGGGTGAACGCCCCGGCCCCTGCGGCGTCGCCCATAAGGTACAGCCCGTCCGTGAGCTGCAAATGCCCGTCCACGGCGGGCGCCGCGGAACCGTCCCAGGCAATCCCTGCGGCGTCCAGCGCCAGGGTGCCCAGCACGGAGCTGCGCCCCGTGGCGACCAGCACCTTCTCCGCATCCAACTGCAAAACGGAAGGGCCGGCGCTGTCCGCGCCAGCACTGGACAGCTCCACGGTGAAGCCGCCCGGGACATGCGAAACGGAGCTCGTGTTCGTGTTCAGCAGCACCTCGATGCCCTCGGAACGGAACACGTCCGCCAGCAGCTCCGAAGCTTCCGGTTCCTCACGGGGGACCAGCCGCGGGCCGCGCGCCACCACCGTGACACGGGTCCCGAAGCGGGCAAAGGCCTGGGCCAGCTCGGCGCCGATGGGCCCGCCGCCCAGCACCAGCAGTGACGCGGGTGCCGTTTCTGCCTGCAGGGCCTCCCGGTTGGTCCAAAACGGCGTGCCGACCAGGCCTGGAGTGGACGGCACGGCGGGGTCTGTGCCGGGATTGAGCACCACGGCGAGCCGGGCTGCGAAGGTGGCCTCGCCGCCGTCGTGCATTAAAACGGTGACCTGGTGCGGGCCGGAAAGCCGCCCCGTGCCGCGGACCAGCCGGCCGCCCTTGTCCGTGAAGCGCTTCGCGGCGACGGCGTCATCCCAGTTGTCCGTGGCCTCCTGGCGGATGCGGCGGGCCACCACCGAAAAGTCCGGCTCCACCGTGGACTGCCCGGCGAGGCCGGGCACGCGGCGGGCCTCGGCCAGGGCGTTGCCGGCCCGGATCAGCATCTTGGAGGGAATGCAGCCAAAATAGGGGCACTCCCCGCCCACCAGGCGCTGCTCGACGCCCACCACGGAGAGCCCGGCCGCCGCCAGTTCCCCGGCCACGGCCTCGCCGCCGGGCCCCATGCCCACCACCACAATGTCGACGGATTCAGCTGGGCCGCTCATGTCATCCCCTTACTTGGTGATTCCCTTGTCCTTGAGCCACTTGGCTGCGGCGGCCTTCGGGTCCATCTTCTGGGCTCCGCTGACCTCTGCGTTCAGCGCGATGAGGTCCTCGGTGGTCAGCAGCCCGGACACCTGGCCCAGGGCCATCTGGGCTGCGTCGGACAGCTTGGCCGTCTTGATCAGCGGCACCACCTGCTGGGCCAGCCAGTTGTTCTTCGGGTCGGTCAGGACCACGAACTTGTTCTCGGGGATGGCCGGGGATGTGGTGAAGATGTCCGCCACCTGGATGTCATTGTTCAGCAGGGCCTTGACGGTCAGGGCGCCGCCACCGTCGCTGATGGGGGTGAACTTGGACGGGACGCAGCCGTACTTGGCCTTCAGCCCGGGCAGCCCATACGGGCGGGTGGCGAATTCCGGCGGCGCGCCGAGGGTGAGCTGGCCGCAGACCTTGGCAAGGTCCTCGAGGGATTTCAAGTTGTACTTGGCAGCGGTTGCAGCCGTCACCACCATGGCGTCCTTGTCCTCCGCCGCGGCTGCGCCCAGCACGGACAGGCCGGCCGGCATCACCTTGGGCAGGGCCGCCAGTACCTCGGCCGGTGTGGTTGCAGTCGTTTTGGGGTCGAGGTAGCCCAGCAGGTTGCCCGAGTAGTCCGGAACCACGTCAATGGAACCGTCCTCCACAGCCTTGACGTAGACCTCGCGGGCGCCAATGTTCAGCTTCGTGGTGGCCGTGACACCGGCCGCGTTGAGCGCGCCGGCGTAGATCTCGGCAATCGTGGCGCTTTCGGGGAAGTTGGCGGAGCCCACCACCACGGAACCATTGCCGCCGCCCCCGCCTGCCGTGGCATTGGCCGATGACGTGGGGCCGGCGGACGAAGCGGTGTTGAGCGGGTTCCCGCTGCTGCAGGCCGTCACGGCCAGGGCCACGGTCAGCCCCGCGGCTGCGCCCAGGATCGCCCTGCGGCTTGGTTGTGCCGGGCCGGGCTGGGACATGTTCTTCATGTTTTTCCTCCTGTAGTACCTGTAAGCACTTTAGCTATGGGTGAATCCGTGTCCGGGCCGCCGGCTCCGGTGTCCCGGCGGGCTCCTTGAGGCCGGGCGAGACGGCCAGCCGCTGCAGCAGGGCGAGGACGCCGTCAAGGGCAATTGCCACACAGGCAATCACCACGGCCCCACCCAGTACTTGACCGTAGTCCTGCACGGCCAATCCATCAATGATGAACCTGCCCAGCCCGCCCAGGCTGATGAACGCGACAACAGCCACCGTCGCCACCACCTGCAGCACTGCCGAACGGAAGCCGCCCAGAATCACGGCCAGTCCGTTGGGCACCTCCACCCGGAACAGCACCTGGCGCCCCGTCATTCCCATGCTGCGGGCGGCGTCCACTATTTGGGGGTCGACGGCGGAAATCCCCGCATAGGTCCCCGTCAGGATGGGCGGGACGGCCAGCAGCACCAGCGACCAGATGGCGGGCATGAGCGACAGCGTGGAGGTGGCCATGAGGGCAAACAGAGTCATGATGCCCAGCGTGGGCAGGGCCCGCAGCAGCCCCGCCAGGGAAACCACGACGACGCGTCCCCGGCCCGTGTGCCCCACGTACAGTCCGATGGGGACGGCTATCGCCACGGAGATGAGCAGGGTCAGCGCCGAGTAGCCCAGGTGTTCGGTGATGCGCACGGGGATGCCCATGGGGCCCTGCCAGTTGGCCGGGTCCGTGAGCCACTGCCAGCCTTCGGCGAAGGGGCCCGTGGCGGTGTAGGTGGTGGCGGGCAGGCTCATGCGGCCACCCCCGGCTGTGCCGCCGTCGTCGGTGTTGCCGTTGGTGCCGTTGGTGCCGGTGTTGCCGTGCGCAGCCACGGCGTGAGGAGGCGCTGCAGCAGCACCAGGACCAGGTCCATGAGCAGCGCCAGCACCAGGGTGCCCACTATGCCCACCACAATCTCCGTGGGGAAATTGCGCTGCAACCCGTCCGTGAAGAAGAAGCCCAGGCTGGGAATGCCCAGCAGCGCCCCCACGGTAACGAGGGAGATGTTGCTGACGGAGATGACGCGCAGGCCGGAAAAGAGCACCGGTACGGAAAGCGGCAGGTCAACCGCCAGGAAGCGCTGCAGGGGCCTGAACCCCATGGCGGTGGCGGACTGCCGGACGCCGTCGTCCACGGAGTTTAGTGCGTCCAGGGTGGAGCGGACCAGCAGTGCCACGGCGTAGATGGTCAGGGCCACGATGATGTTGGCGAAGTCCAGGATCTTGGTGCCCAGGATGCCGGGCAGGATCACAAACAGCGCCAGGGACGGGACGGTGTACAGCAGGGAGCCGGCGGAGAGGATGAAGGCGCCCAGGCCCTTGTTCAGGCGGGCCAGCTGCGCCAGCGGGACGGCGATGACCACGCTCAGTGCCAGCGGCACCACGGCCTGGACCAGGTGGGATCCGCTGAGGGCGAGGACCTGCGGCAGGTTGGCCAGGAACCACTGCATCAGCCGCGGCCTTCAGGGGTCTGGCCTTCGGCGGTCCGGGATTCGCGGGCTGCCTCGATGGCCGCCAGCACCTCCGGTGCACGCACCACGCCTTGCACCAGGCCGTCCGCATCAACGGCAACGCCCAGCCCGGACGGGGATGACAAGGCCGCATCGAGGGCATTGCGGAGGGGGTCGCCTGTGTGGAACAGGGATCCGCCGGGCACCAGCGGGCCTCCGGCTTCGGCGGTGCCAGGGGTACCGGCAGTGCCTGGTGCCAGCCAGCCCAGGGGGCGCCCGCCTCCATCCACGGCCAGCCGCCAGCCGGAACCGTCCGCGCCGGGAGCTTCCGGGCGCAGGCCGGCGGCAGCAGCGCCGTCGTCCATCAGGGCGGCGCCGTCCCACGCCACCGACGGCGCCGGGTGGACGGGCACGGAGGCGCCAGGGCTGAAGGACAGGTGCCGGAAGCCGCGGTCCCGGCCCACAAATGCCGCCACAAAGTCGTCCACGGGGGCCCGCAGGATCTCCTCCGGATCGGCATACTGGGCCACGCGCCCGCCCGTGGCGAAGACGGCCACCTTGTCGCCCAGGAGCGTGGCCTCGTCAATGTCGTGTGTGACAAAAATGATGGTCTTGGCGAGCTCGCGCTGGAGCCTGAGCAGTTCCTGCTGGAGTTCGGCGCGCACCACGGGGTCCACGGCGGAAAAGGGCTCGTCCATGAGCAGGATGGGAGGGTCTGCGGCCAGCGCCCGGGCCACGCCCACGCGCTGCTGCTGCCCGCCGGAGAGCTGGTTGGGGTACCGCTTGCCCATGTCGGCGGACAGGCCCACGGTCTCCAGCAGTTCGGCGGCGCGGGCGCGGGCTGCGGCGCGCGGCACCCGGTTCAGGCGCAGCACGGTGGTGACATTGTCCAGCACGGTGCGGTGGGGGAGCAGCCCGGCGGACTGCATCACGTAGCCCATGGAGCGGCGCAACTGGTGTGCGGGGATGGTGCTGATGTCCCGCCCGCCCACCGTGATGGTGCCCGCAGTGGGTTCCACCATGCGGTTGATCATGCGCAGCGAGGTTGTTTTCCCGCAGCCCGACGGGCCCACGAAGACGGTGATCCTGCCGGCGTCGATGCTCAGGTTCAGGTTGTCGACGGCGGGCTGGCCGGCCTGGTAGGCCTTCTGCACGCCCTGAAATTGCACCATTGCCGATCCGGCCTGGCTGATGGTTTGGTTTGCGGCATTGCCCGCGGGGGAGCGGACTGCTTCTGGGGCCGCCATGGAAGGTCCTCACTGTAGGTGGCACTCACCTGCTGCCCTCGATCATATGCAGGGTGATTTTGGAGAGTAAAGCTCCTGGGCCGCATGTTGGCGGGTTTCGCTTAGCGCGGACGACGGCGGCGCCCGGGTGCCGCCGTCGGGCGTGGGTTGGTGGTGGTTGGCTTGGGTGGAGCTTTAGGCGGTGAGCAGCGCGAGCGGGATTACAGCCACGCCGTCCTTGCGGCGATAGGCGTGGGTGCCGCTATTGATGACGACGAGGTCGACTATTTGCTCGGGGAGTGATTGCTTGAGCCAGAGCAGATGGCGAACGTCGTTGTCATTGATTGAGGACTTGAGCTTCACCTCAAAGCCCACTGCTTCAGCGTGCCCGCGGTGGAGGATGAAGTCAATCTCGCGCCGCCCGTCATGGTCGCGGAAGTGGGAGAGCTGGGCATCGTTGGCCGCGGCATATGTCTGCAGGCTGAGGGCGACCAGTGCCTCAAAGAAGTCACCGAGCCGGGTCCGGTCACCGGTGTTGGTGGCCGGTCCGGTGGTGGACATCAGCTTGGCCTCGTTGAGGTTGAGCAGGCGCGCAGAGAGGGCCGGGTCGGCGAGAAAATGCTTCGGCGCGAGTGCGGCACGTGCCAAAATCTTCTTGCTGGGCGACCAGGCATCGACTTGGTCCAGCAAGTAGAGGCTGCTAAGAACGTCACGGTAGGCGATCGACGTTGTTTTGGCCGGTCCAGCCGGTTCACCCGGGTCCAGACTGGCCCCGATTTTTGTAAACGTGGTTGCGGAAGCTGTGGCCGAGGCGTAGCCCCGCAACCATCCCCGCAGAAGTTCCGGTCGCCGGATGCGGTGGCCCTGTTCGGTAAAATCGTGGGTGATGACGCGCTCGATGTAGTCATCCAGCCACACCCCACGGGCACGATCGTTCATCTGCCGGGCTTGCGGGAATCCAGAAGCGATAATTTCACGAACGTAGCCTCGCAAGTCGACATCGCTGGAGCCGGTGATGTTCGTGGCGCCTGGCTCGAGAAGATCGCGGACCCGGACGGTGGGGGTGGCCAAGCCGCGTTCCGCGATGGAGAGCGGGCGCATCCGGAATTTGATGATTCGGCCAGCGCCGGAGTGCAGCCGGACACCAATGGGTGCGGCACTTCCGGCCAGGATGAACCGTCCTCCGGTTGCGTCGTTGTCTACGAGCCGGCGGATCCGGTCCCAAACCTCGGGGACGTTTTGCCACTCGTCGATGAGAACGGGGGTGTCCGCCCGGCCCAAATAGTTTGGGTCTGCCTGGATCAACTGCTGAATTTCAGGGAGGTCCAGGTTGAGAATCATTTTTGCCCGTTGTGCCCCTGTTGAGGTCTTCCCGATCGCGCGGGCCCCGTCAATGGAGATGGCGGCGAACGAAGGGAAGAGTTCATCGATTGAGTTGTCAACGATCCGTCTGCTGTAGCCTTGCACGCGACCAGTCTCCTCCGCTGCCATGTTCCCGCGCCCTTTGAATGCGGCCACCATACTCTTTTGAGTGCCTTTACACTACCATTTTGAGCATTCGTACGATACCTTTTTGAGTAAATCTACTAAACCTTTTTGAGCGCACCATGGCTGGTTTCCGTCGCGTCCCCTGTGCTGGGCCAACTGCCTTGCGATGCCCGCACGGTCCAGGCGAACGCTGATTTGTCGGGTTTGGCGTGGCCCATCTGTTCTGAACTGAAGAACACGTCCGGCAGTGGTTCCAACCCGAGTCTCGCGATTTTCATTGATTGGTGTTCGTGATTGCCGTTGGTGATGACGCCGACGCGAAGTCCGAGGTCCCGCAGGCGCCGCAGGGTGGGCGCCGCGTCAGGAAAAGAAGTCCAGGCAAGACGGCTCGAATTTCCACATCCCCAGCTTAGCCGTGGCGGCCACTGATCCAGCCTGCCGCCGTCGTGCTTGGCTTGCGCGCGGGGCCGGGACCTGTCGGGTTTCCGGCGGCGGGCATAGGCTGGCTTCATGGACACTCAGCAGGATTTCAGCACCAAGGGCACGTACGTGACGGGCAGCGAGTACACGCGGGACACCAACTACATTGAAACGCGGATCACCCGGGACGGCGCTGACGGCTACCCCGTGGAGGCCGGGCGGTATCGCCTGGTGGTGGCGCGGGCGTGTCCGTGGGCGCACCGTTCCACCATTGTGCGCCGGCTGCTGGGCCTCGAAGACGCCATTTCGATCGGTGTCTGCGGCCCCACGCATGACGTGCGGAGCTGGACGTTTGACCTGGACCCGGACGGCCTGGACCCCGTGCTGGGCATTCCGCGCCTGCAGGACGCGTACTTCAAGCGCACGCCAAACTACCCGCGTGGGATCACCGTCCCCGCCATTGTGGACGTGCCCAGCGGGGCCGTGGTGACGAACAACTTCCCGCAAATCACGCTGGACTTTTCCACCGAATGGAGCGAATTCCACCGGGAAGGAGCGCCCGAGCTGTACCCGGAAGCGCTGCGCGAGGACATGGCCCCGGTGATGAAGCGCATCTTCACCGAGGTCAACAACGGCGTCTACCGCTGCGGCTTCGCCGGTTCGCAAGAAGCGTATAACGCTGCCTACGAACGCCTGTTCACCGCTCTCGACTGGCTCGAGGAACGCCTCGCCACGCAGCGATTCCTGATGGGGAGCACCATTACCGAAGCGGATGTTCGCCTGTTCACCACACTGGTCCGCTTTGACGCCGTCTACCACGGGCACTTCAAGTGCAACCGGAACAAGCTCATCGAAATGCCCGTGCTGTGGGCCTACGCCCGGGACCTGTTCCAGACGCCCGGATTTGGCGACACCGTCAACTTTGAACAGATCAAGAAGCACTACTACGTGGTGCATGAGGACCTGAACCCCACGCAGATTGTCCCGCTGGGCCCCGACACCTCGGGATGGGCCACGGCGCACGGCCGCGAGTCGCTGGGCGGGCGGCCCTTTGGCAACGGAACGGCCCCCACCCGCCCGGTGGACGCGTAGGGGCCGTTCCGCGCGTGGGAGCGCCTGGGGACTAGTCCACGATCTTCAAGCCAGTGTTCCAGTTGAAGGTCTCGAAGGCCGGGTTGGCCTGGAGCGTCATGACCAGGAACTGGAAGCCTTCAAGCTCGCGGGCCCGCTTGAGCGGCCCGGCAACGATGGGGCGCATTCCGCCGTCGGACACCAGGGAAGAGACCGCCGCGGCCGCCTCGGCATTGTCGCCGGCAATGAACACGTCAAGTGCCTGTCCGCTGGTTTCGCCAGTGGCGAGCGTACCTGCGAAGGTCGTGTTGAAGGCCTTGACCACGTTGGCCGGCGTCAGGGCTGCGATTTCCTCGGCAGCGGACGTGCCGGGGGCAACCACCAGCGAGTCAAAAGTTTCGAAGTTTACCGGGTTGGTGATGTCGATGACCGTCTTGCCGGCCAGGGTGTCGCCGTAGGCCGACACCACTTCCTTGGCGGCGTCGAACGGCAGGGCTAGTGCCACAATCTCGCCCGACGGGACCTGGCCCAGCTTGCCCGAGGTGCTGTTGGCGCCAAGTTCGGCGGCCAGGGCCGCTGCCTTGGCCTCGTCGCGGTTGAGGATTTCCACGCTCCGTCCAGCGGCGAGGGCCCGTGTTGCGATGCCGCGGGCCATGTTTCCGGAGCCAATGATGGTGATGGTGCTCATGGTGTTCCTGCTTTCCAAGGGGTGTGCTGGAAGTATTTACTTGAAGCTACAAGTAAATTTAGGTGAGTTTAGTTGATGTGTCAAGTAAAAAGTTGTCGGGTCCCGTCTGGCGCCGGGCAACCGTGGAAAGATGGTTGGCATGAGTGAACCGGGGCCGCGCTGGCTGAGCGCCGATGAACGCGCCGCGTGGCTGGCGCTGCTGTCCACCACCACGCTGCTGCCCGGGGCGCTTGAAGCCCCGCTGCAGCAGGCTGCAAAGCTGTCGCTTTTTGACTACAACGTGCTGGCCATGCTCTCCGAGGCATCCACCGGGACTCTGCCGATGAGCGAGCTCGCAGCGCGGACCAGCGCCTCGCTGTCAAGGCTTTCCCACGTGGCCAAGAAGCTGCAGGCCCGCGGGCTGGTGGAGCGCGCCACCCATGCCGACGACGCGCGGGTTACGTCTACCACCATCACGGATTCCGGGCTGTCACTGATCCGGGAGCTGGCGCCGCTTCATATGGAAACCGTCAGGGGCCTGGTCTTTGACCAGCTGGACGAAGAGGACGTAGCCGACCTGGCCCGCATTGGCCGCAAGCTGATGCGCGGCCTGGATGCCAACCACTGGATCCTGCGCACGCCGGCGCCGTAAGCCCGGGTAACCGTAAGGCAGCAGGCGGAGCGTAACGCCCCAGCTATTACGTCACATTAGTGTTCCCTATTGTCCAGAAGATCCGCTAGGGTAGGTAAGGCTTGCTTAACTTCTGCGGGCCGCCATCACAGCTACGGTAAGGATCAATTGTGGAATTATCGCGTCGACAGGGACTTTCGCTCGGACTGCTGGCGGTGGCGGCCACCGCCGCCACACTGACCGGCTGCTCCACCGGTGCGGTCGGCTCGGCCGGCGGATCCGGGAATGCTGCCACGGACGCTTTCCCCATCACGGTCAAGCACAAGTTCGGCAACACGGTCCTCACGGCAGCCCCGCAGCGAATTGCCACGGTGTCCTGGGTCAACGCGGACGTGGCCCTGGCGCTGGGCGTGGTGCCCGTGGGAATGCCGAAGGACGACTGGGGCGGCAACGCGCAGGGTTCCACCCCGTGGAAGGACACGGCGCTGGAAAGGGCGGGCGCGGCGTTCGGCACCGCAATGGCCCCGGTGCAGTACTCCGAGGCGGACGGCGTGAACTTCACGGAAGTGGCCAAGGTCAACCCGGACATCATCCTGGCCGCCTACTCCGGCCTGACCCGGGACGATTATGACAAGCTCAGCAAGATCGCCCCGGTCATCGCCTACCCGGAAGCCCCGTACGCCACGTCCTGGCAGGATTCCACCACCATGATCGGTGCCGCCCTCGGCAAGTCCCAGGCTGCCCAGGACCTCATTGCCGCCACGGAGAAAACCATTGCCGCGCAGGCCGCCAAGTACCCTGCCATCAAGGGCAAGACCTTCATCTACGGCAACCTGGAGCCGGACAAGAGCGACGGCGTCAACGTCTACCTCTCCGGCGACAACCGCCCCAAGTTCCTGGCCAGCATCGGCATGCAGCTGGCTCCCGTGGTGGTCGCCGCAGGGCAGGGGAAAACCGGATTCTTCATCCCATGGTCAGCCGAAAAGGCCAACGAGCTGGTGTCGCAGGTCTTTGTCAGCTGGGTGCCGGACAAGAAGACGAAGGACGCAATCACCACGGACCCCCTCCTGGGCCAGATTCCCGCCATCAGGAAGGGTGCCTTCGTGGCCGATTCGGACAACACCCTCACGTACGCAATCTCCGCCTCCTCCCCGCTGAGCCTGCCCTGGGCGCTGGAAGCGTTCCTGCCGCAGCTCGGCGCCGCGGCCTCGAAGGCGTAGGGCCCGTCCGGATGGGTGCACCCGCACTGACACCGCCCTTAGGAATTACGACGCCGGTCCCCTCCGCTGTGCCCCTGCCGCCTGCCGCCGGGGTGCTTGGGCGGCCAGGCAGGGGCTTCATTGCCGTTCGCCAGCTGGCCTGGCTGCTGGCGTTGGCAGCCGCGCTGGCGGCGGCCGTGCTGATGTCCCTGGCGTTCGGCGCCCGCACTGTGCCGCTGCCAACCGTGTTTGATGCCCTTGCGCACTTTGACCCCGCCAACGGCGACCACGCCGTGGTGGCCTCCCGCCTGGTGCGAACCGTCGCCGGGCTGGTGGTGGGCGCGTCCCTGGGCCTGGCGGGCACCTCCATGCAGGGCGTGGCCCGCAACCCGCTGGCCGATCCCGGCATTTTGGGTGTCAATGCGGGAGCCTCGCTTGCCGTGGTGGCGGGAATCTTCTTTTTCGGCGCAGCCGGGGTGTCCTCCTATCCGTGGTTTGCCTTTGCCGGCAGCGCCGTGGCGGCCGTGGTGGTCTACGGTGTGGCCAGCCTGGGCCGCAGCGGGGCCACCCCTGTAAAACTCGCACTGGCCGGGGCGGCCGCAGCCGCGGGAATGGGATCGCTCATGAGCGCCATGCTCGTCACCAGCCAGGACTCCCTGGAGCTCTTCAGGACCTGGCAGGTGGGTGCGCTGGCCGGAAAGTCCTGGGACGCTGTCGGGGCCGTGCTGCCGTTCGTCACGATAGGCGCGGCGATCCTGCTGGCCACCGGGCGGCTGCTCAACACCCTTGCCCTCGGCGACGACATGGCCCGCGGGCTGGGCCACCGCCCCGGACCGGGGCGGGCGGTCTCCGCCGTGGGAATTGTGTTGCTGTGCGGTTCCGCCACGGCACTTGCGGGCCCCATCGGCTTCATCGGGCTGGTGGTTCCACACCTGCTGCGCGGGCTGGTTGGGCCGGATTACCGCTGGCTGCTGCCCTTGTCGCTCCTGGCGGCCCCGGCAATCCTGCTGACGGCGGACGTGGCGGGGCGGGTGGTCCTGTTGCCGGGGGAGGTTCCGGCGGGCATTCTCGCCGCCCTCATCGGGGCGCCCGTGTTCATTGCCGTGGTCCGCCGCGGGCGGCGGGCCGAATTGTGAGCGTCCTGGACAAGGCGCAGCTGCCCGCCGGTGCCGCCGTCCTGGGTGGCGCCTGCGTGCGTGAACGGCGCAAGGCGCCCCGCCGCCGTCGTGCTTGGGTTGCGGGAATCCTCGGCGCGGCCGTGGCCGGCCTGTTCTTCGCGAATGTCCTGCTGGGCAGCTACACCGTCACGGTGCCGGATTTCCTGCGGCTGCTGGGCGGGGCCGAGATTCCCGGTGCCAGCTTTATCGTCATGGAAAACAAGCTGCCGCAGGCGCTGCTGGGCCTGCTGGCCGGGGCATCGTTCGGCGTGGCAGGGGCCATTTTCCAGGCCATGCTGCGCAACCCGCTGGCCAGCCCTGACATCATCGGCATCAGCTACGGTGCCAGTGCGGCCGCTGTTGCCGCAATCGTGGTCTTTGGCGCACGCGGGGCCGGTGTGTCCCTGGCGGCCATGGGCGGAACGCTGGTGGTGGCGGTGCTGATCACCTGGCTGGCGCGCGGCCGGGGCGGCACGGGGCTGATTTTGGTGGGCATTGGGGCGGCAGCGTTCCTGCAGGCCGCCGTCACGTTTCTGCTATCCCGCGCCGACACAGGCAACGCGCGGGATGTCATGGTGTGGCTGAGCGGCTCGCTGGCCCCGGCGAACTGGCAGCGCGTGGCGTTCCTGGCCGCAGCCCTGCTGGTGCTCCTGCCGCTTGCCGGGCCGGGCGCGCGGCAGCTGCGCGGGCTGGCACTCGGTGCCGACACTGCCGCCGGGCTTGGCTTCAACGTTCCGCGTGCCCGCCTGCTGCTGACCCTGCTTGGCGTGCTGCTGGCCGCCCTTCCCACGGCCGCGGCCGGGCCCATTGCCTTCGTCGCCTTCCTCTCCGGGCCTATCGCCAGGCGGCTCAACAACGGGGCCCCGTCCCTGGCGGTGGCTGCGCTGGTGGGTGCAGGAATTGTCCTGGCCGGCAACTTGGCCGCCGTCAATGCCATCCCCGGGGTCTCCCTGCCGGTGGGTGTGGTGACCGGTGCGCTCGGGGCGCCGTTCCTGCTGTGGCTCCTTATTTCATCCAACCGCTCCAACCAAGGAGGCTGACATGGCCCTCAATTCACACCCGGCACGGCTCAGCGCCCGGAACATCACCCTCGGCTATGCCGGTGCGCCCATCGTGCAGGGGCTCTCGCTGGAACTGCCCGCGGGAAAGGTGAGCTACATTGTGGGCGCCAACGCCTGCGGGAAGTCCACGCTGCTGCGCGGGCTGGCCAGGCTGCTTTCGGCCCGGTCCGGCGCTGTACTTCTCAACGGGGCGGACATCCACAGGATGCCCACCCGTGCCCTGGCGCGCGAACTGGGCATCCTGCCGCAGGCCCCCACCGCGCCGGAGGGCATCACCGTTTCCGAGCTGGTGGGGCGCGGACGCAGCCCCCACCAGGGCTGGTTCCGCCAGTGGACCGGGGCCGACGACGACGCCGTGGCGGCAGCGCTCTCCGTCACCGGAACGCTGGGGCTGGCGGGGCGCACCGTGGACGAGCTCTCCGGAGGGCAGCGCCAGCGTGTGTGGATTGCCATGGCGCTGGCCCAGGAAACAGAGGTGCTGCTGCTGGACGAGCCCACCACCTACCTTGACCTCGCCCACCAGGTGGAGGTGCTGGATGTGGTGTCCGAGCTCAACGCTCGCAGGGGGACCACTGTGGCCATTGTGCTGCACGACCTCAACCTGGCGGCACGGTACGCGGACCATCTGGTGGCCATGAAAGCTGGCCGGGTGGTGGCCGAAGGCAAGCCGGAGGCCGTGCTGACCGCCGCGCTGGTCCGCGAGGTGTTTGGCCTGGAATCCGTGGTGGTCCCGGACCCTGTCACAGGCACCCCTCTGGTGGTTCCCCTGGGGCGCCGCGCCGCGCTGCTGGGTGCGGGGGCCTCTCTGGCGGGGGCGCCCGCATGAGTGCAGTAGCCGTGGCGGAGGATCCGGTCAGCCCCATGCGGGCATTCCGGCTGTCCGTTGCGCGGGTTCAGCAGCTGACGCCGCACTTCCGGCGCATCACCTTCACCGGAGCAGACCTGGCGCTTTTTGGCGCGGGCCCGGGCGGGGAAACGCTGGACCTGCGGGTCAAGGTGCTCATTCCCTCGCCCGGCAAGGACCTCCCGCAGCTGAACACTGTCCGCGGCTCACTGCAGGATGACTGGTACCAGCGCTGGCGCTCGCTGGATGAAGCTGCGCGCGGGGTGATGCGGACGTATACCGTGAGGGCGCTGCGCGCGGAGGTTCCGGCGTCGTCGGGCAGGCAGGCGAGCGCGGGGGAACTGGACATTGACTTTGTGCTGCACCCGGGAGCCTTCGGACCGGCCGCATCCTGGGCTGCTGCCGCGCGGCCGGGGGATCCGCTGATGGTGGTTGGCCCGTGCGCCCGGTGGGGGGACTGCCTGGGCATTGAATTTGCCCCGGGCACCGCCGGGCGGGTCCTGCTGGCCGGGGACGAAACCGCAGTGCCGGCCATCGCCGCGATCCTGGAGTCGCTGCCTTCGCATGTTTCCGGGCACGCCGTGCTGGAGGTGCCCACCGCGGCTGACTTCCTGGACATGGCCTGCCCGGCAGGGGTGGAAGTGCGCTGGCATGCCAGGAATGGCTGCGGCCACGGCGCGTTGCTGGCAACAGACGTTCGGCAGCTGATTCTGCCTGCCGCGTGCCTGCGGGGTGAGGAGCCCGAAGACGTCGACATTGACGGTGCAGTTCTCTGGGAGACCCCGGAATCCGCGCCGGGAAAAGGCCTGTACGCGTGGATTGCCGGGGAGGCCGCCACCGTCCGCGGATTGCGCCGGTACCTGGTGCGGGATGTGGGCATGGACCGGAATGCGGTGGCCTTCATGGGTTATTGGCGGATGGGCCGGGCCCTGCCGGGATAACTGCTGACAGGGGTTTCCAATGCGGGGATAATGTCAGGTGTCCCAATAGGACCCAACCCATCAGGAGACCAATCATGACTGTTCGATTGAACCCGTATTTGAACTTTCGCGACAACGCCAAGGAGGCCATGGAGTTTTACCACTCCGTCTTCGGCGGCAAGCTGGACCTGAGCACCTTTGCCGAATTCCATGCCTCCGATGACCCGGCCGAGGCAGACAAGATCATGCACGGCCAGCTCACGGCCGACAACGGCCTGGTCCTCATGGGCGCCGACGTCCCCAGCTCCATGGCAATCACCGCCAACTCAACGGTCTCGCTGTCCGGGGACGACGAGGAAACCCTGACCGGGTACTACAACCAGCTGTCCGACGGCGGCACCATCGCCGAGAAGCTGGCCAAGGCGCCCTGGGGTGACACCTTCGGAATGTTCACCGACAAGTTCGGTGTGCCGTGGCTGGTCAACATCGCCGGCACCCCCGCGGCGTAGCCCCCGGCGGCACGGCACCCGGCAGATGAGGGAGCGTCGCTCTCAGGGCCGCGAAAGATGAGGGAGCGTCGTTCTCAGGGCCGCGAAAGATGAGGGAGCGTCGTTCTCAGGGCCGCGAAAGATGAGGGAGCGTCGTTCGCGGGGCCGCGAAAGATGAGGGAGCGTCTATGTGCTAGTGGCTGAGCTGGGCCAGAATCCTGGCCAGCTCGGTGCGGTCCGGTTCGGCCAGCTGCGCAAAGTATTCCATTGACTTGTCGCGGCGCGCGGCGCTGACCTCGGCAAAAAGTTGTTCCCCGGCCGGCGTGGCCACCACCAGGGTGGCCCGCCGGTCGCTCGGGTCTGCGTCCCGGCGCACCAGGTCCTTGGACTCCAGCTGGTCCACCACTTCGGTGGCGGAGCGCGGCGCAATGCGCAGCCGGTCCGCCAAGTCCTTTAGGCGCAGGCCGGCGGCCGAGGCACCGGCGGCTGAGCCGGCGCCTGAGCCGGCCCCAGGGCCGCAGCCGCGCACCAGCGTCTGCAGGGCCCGCCACTGGTGCGGCGTCAGTTCCCAGGGCGCCAGCTGCTCCGCCCACGTGCGCCGCAGCCCGCGGAACGCGGCGTGGAACAACTCGCCCAGGTCTGCGGAACCACCAAAATTTGCCATGCCCCCAGTCTATCCAAGGCCGCACGTTTGACCTACAACCTCATAGTGAGGTAACCTCCTTATTAGTTGGTGCGAATTCCGCACCCCGCACAACCTCCGGAGGTCCCCATGACGGAGATGAATACTTCCCCCCGCGGAGGCCAGGGCCCCCGCGCCGACCGCGGCCCCGCCCGCGTCAACCCCGCAGACAAGAGCCAAATCAAGGCCCATCCGGTGAGCCTGAAGCGGATCGCGGCCCTGTTCGCCCCACACAAGGGGACCATCGCCGTCGTCGTGCTCCTCATTACCGCATCCAGCGTGATCAGCCTCGCCCAGCCGTTTTTGGTGCGCGGCATCATCGACCGGGCACTGCCGGAGAAAAACATGCCGCTGCTGGCATGGCTTGCCGGCGCCATGATCGCGGTGGCCGCAGCCACTGCCGCGATTGGCGTGGTCCAGACGTGGATGGCCACGGCCATGGGCCAGGAAATTATGCACACGCTGCGCACGCGCCTGTTCATCCACCTGCAAAAGCAGTCGCTGGCATTCTTCACCCGGACCCGCAGCGGCGAGGTGCAGTCGCGCCTGAACAACGACATTTCCGGCATGCAGACTGTCATCACCTCCACGGCCACGGGCGTTGCGTCAAACTTGACCACGGCGGTGGGCACGGCGGTGGCCATGGTGGCGCTCTCCCCGCGGCTGTCCCTGCTGTCGCTGGTGATCATCCCGCCGGCCGTCTGGTTCTCCCGCCGCGTGGCCCTGCTCCGGCGCGACATCACCACCACCATGCAGGCCGAGCTCGCCACCATGAACACCCAGGTGGAGGAGGGGCTGTCCATCTCCGGAGTGCGGCTGGCGAAAACCCTCGGCACCACGGGCAGGGACGCCGCTCTCTACACCGCCAGCTCCCAGCGCCTGATCGGCCTGGAACTGCGCTCGCAGCTGGCCGGGCGCTGGCGCATGGCCACCATGGGCATCATTTTCTCCGCCATTCCGGCGCTGATCTACTTCGCTGGCGGCCTGCCCGGAAGCACCATGTCCATCGGCACCATCGTGGCGTTCACGGCGCTGCAGGCCACCATATTCCGCCCCATCATGGGCCTGCTGAGCCTGGGCGTCCAATGGGTCACGGCCATGGCACTGTTCAGCCGCATCTTTGAATACCTCGACCTGGTCCCGGACATCACCGCGCCGGTATCGCCCGTGCCGCTGGATCCTGCCACAGTCCGGGGCGAGGTCCGTTTCGAGGGTGTCCGTTTCGCGTACGACGGCGGCCCCGACGTTTTGCGCGGAATCGACCTTGCGCTGCCCGCCGGGTCCGCGACGGCCGTGGTGGGTCCCACGGGCTCGGGCAAGTCGACCCTGGGTGCGCTGGTGCCCCGGCTGCACGATGCCACGGCGGGCCGCATCACGATTGACGGCGTTGACGTCCGGGACATTGCCCCGGGCGTGCTGTCGCGCATTGTGGGCGTGGTGTCCCAGGAGACGTACCTGGTGCACGCCTCGATCCGCGACAACCTGCTGCTGGCCGCACCGGATGCCGGCGACGCCGAGCTGTGGCGGGCGCTCGGCGCGGCCCGGATCGCCGACCTCGTGGCCGGGCTGCCGGACGGCCTGGACACCCTGGTCGGCGCCCGCGGCCACCGCTTCTCCGGCGGCGAGCAGCAACGCCTGGCCATTGCCCGCACCATCCTGCGCAACCCCAAGGTGCTGATCCTGGACGAGGCCACCTCGGCGCTGGACAACACCACGGAGGCGCAGGTGCAGGCGGCACTGGACCAGCTCGCCGTCGGACGCACCACGCTGACCATCGCCCACAGGCTCTCCACGGTGGACGATGCCGACCAGCTGGCCGTGCTGGCCGGCGGCGAGCTGGTGGAAGTGGGGCCGCCCGCCGTGCTCCGGGACGCCGGGGGAGCATATGCCAGCCTCCTCGCGGCGGGCGAGGAACTGGAGCCGGCCACCTAGGATCCCGAAACGGACTAGTGAGCCCGATATATCAGGTTCAAATGTCCGTTGCGGCATCGTGGGCGGTTTTTGCCCCGCGTCAGGCCGCCCGGCGCGAGACCAGCAGGGTGGCCAGGGCCAGCAGCACGGCCACGCCAAACGCCATGACGTAGCTGGCAGTCCCCAGCAACAGCAGCGCAGCAAAAACGGCCCCCACCACGCCCAGCGCGGCAGCCGTGGTCAGTGTTTCGCTCAGTTGCAGGGCTGACGAATTGGCGCCCTGTTCGTGCACGGCCGAACGCTCCAGCACCAGCACCGACTGGGTGGGGTAGGCCAGGCCAATGCCGAATCCGGCCGCGATCCAACCAACCCAGGCGATCCACACCGGCCAGCCGGGCACCAGCACCAGTGAGGAAACGGCCATGCCCGCCAGCATCGACAGCGAGCCCCAATGCAGCGACGTGGCCGGCTTCCACCGCCCCCGCCCGGCCAGCCAGGCGCCCACGGCCCACGTCACGCCGCCCACAGACAGGGACAGCCCGGCCAGCCAGGCGGGCAGGTGACGCTGGTCGATCATATACAGCGGAAGGTATACATCCGCGATGGTGAAGGCAGTGCCCATCAGCCCGCGCATCAGGATCAACGCCGGCAGCCCGCGCACCATCCGCCAGGTGCCCCGTGGCAGCAGCTTGCTGACGGCCATGCAGAGAAGCACGACGGCGGCACCCAGTTCCGCGGGCCACCAACCGCGGGTGCGGGCGCTGGCGTCGCCGAGCAGCAGCACGGACACCGACGCGACAATTGCCCAGGCCGGGGCGCGCCACACGTCCAGTGATCGGCCACTCCCCGGTGATCGGCCTGTCCCCAGTGACAGGCCTGTCCCCGGTGATCGAGCCTGTCGAGATCCAGGGTTTCCGGCAAGCCCGTCAGCGCGCGCCGGAGCATCATTCATGCCGCTTCCCTTGGTGCCGCGGTAGATGATGGCGGCGGCCCCGAGGGCCAGCACGGGAACCGTGGCGAACACCCAGCGCCAGCCGAAATGGTCGGTCACCACCCCGGACAGGGCCGGGCCCACAATGGAGGGCAGCAGCCACGCCGCGGCCAGGGCGGCAAACATCCTGGGCCGCAGGTGCACGGGGAAGACCCGTGCGATCCCCACGTACAGGGCCACGCCGTCGAGCCCGGAACCAAAGCCCTGCAGGGCGCGCGCGGCAACCAGCAGCTCCATGGTGGGTGCGGCGGCGGCCAGGCCCATGCCCAGCACATAAATGCCGACGCCGGCCAGCAGCGGGGTTTGCGGGCCGGACCGGTCAATCCAAATTGCGGCGAGCGTCATCGACACCACGGAGGCGGCCATGGTGATGCCGAACGCCAGCCCGTAAAGCGGCAGGCCGTTGAGTTCGTTGGCGGCACGTGGCATTGCGGTGGTGATGGCGGCGCTGGAATAGGCAACCATGAACGCCAGGCCGAAGAAGCCGGCGGTGGCGCTGCGGTATTGGGGGCCCCAGATGGATGCGGGGGAGCTCACAGCTGCCGGCACGGATTCTCACACATAGGATTAGCCTAGTTATAGATGGGGCGGCAAGGAGAACAGGTGGAATTTTCACAACGGTACGTGGCGTTGGGCGACTCGTTTACGGAAGGCCTCGGCGACGAGGACACCACGCTCCCCAACCAGGTGCGCGGCTGGGCAGACCGTGTGGCCGAACAGCTTGCGCTGGCCCGCCCCGAAGGCACCTTCGGCTACGCAAACCTGGCCATCCGCGGCAAAAAGATGAAGCAGATCCTGGCGGAACAAATTGACGCCGCGGTGGCCCTGGACCCCACCCTGGTCACCATCTATGCCGGCATCAATGACATCCTGCGGCCCAAGGTGGACATTGACGCCATGATCGCCAAATACTCCGGCGGCCTGGCCAAGCTGGCAGCTACGGGTGCCCGGGTGCTGGTTTTTACCGGCTTTGATGCCAGCTCCTCCAAGGTTTTTGCCGGCATCCGCGGCCGCACCGCCGTGTACAACGAATTGGTCCGCGAGGCGGCCGAAAACACCGGAGCCGAGCTGGTGGACTACTGGCGCTTCCGCGAATACAACGACTGGCGGCTGTGGGACGTGGACCGCATGCACATGTCCACGCCCGGGCACGTCAACATGGCGAACCGGGTCCTGGAGGCGCTGGGCGAGGCGGCCCGCATTCCCATGCCGGAACTGCCGCCCATCCAGGTCAAAACGACGGCGGAATCACTCAGGGACAACGCCACCTGGACGAAGGAGTACGTGGGACCGTGGATTGGCCGCCGCCTGCGCGGGGTGTCCTCCGGGGACAACCTCTCCGCCCGGTGGCCGCAGCTGCGCACGCCGCTATAGGAGTGTGGGCAGTGCAGCCTTCGGGAGCCTGCGCTACAGCCTGGCTGCGAGCTGGTCCCGGCTGTTGATCCCCAGTTTGGTGAAGATCCTGCCCACATGGCTTTCCACCGTCCGCACCGAAACGACCAGCCGTTCGCCGATCTCGCGGTTGCCCAGCCCGGCGGCGACCAGCACCGCAATTTGATGTTCGCGCGCCGTCAGCGCCGGCCGCGCATTCCTGGCGCCGACCCACACACCATGCACGGCAAGGCTGTCACGAGCCCGGCGCGCCGCCACCTGATCGGAGGCGAGCAGCGCCAGGGCATGCTCCACCAGCCACCGGGCGCGGCCGCCGTCGATCATTTTCCCGCAGGTAACAAGCCGGGGCACGACGGCGGCGCCCGCTGCGGGGTCCAGCTCCACGTAAAGGTGCAGGGCGTCCAGCTCGGTGACCCGGGCATCCCGTGCGGCGGCCCAGTCCGCCAGTTCAAGGGCTTCGGCCGGGCCGGCATCGCCCAGGACGGCCTGGGCGGTGAGCTGCATGAAAAGGATCTCAGCCTCGATGTTGCGTGAACCGCGCAGTGCGCCGCCCCGGGACCGTGCCAGGGCCTTCGCCGCTTCCGATTTGCGCCCGGCCAGCGCCAGGACGGCCGCGAGGGCTGCGCGGGCGTAGGCGCCCAGTCCGTTGCGGTCGAAAGCGCCATATTTCTCAACGGCCAGCTGCAGATCGGCGGCGGACGCCATCCAGCGCCCTTGGGCCCGGGCAACGTTGGCGGATGCCACCAGGTCCAGCGTGTAGTCGTACTGGATGCCCGGAGGGTCAAAGTCGCGGCGTTCCAGCCGCGCCTGCTCCAGCTGTTCAATGTCCCCGATCCACAGGATCAGGTGGTGGGCCACGCTGCGCAGCTCACCCACCGCCCACGGATAGTCAGCGGTGCACCGGCGCGCCACCTGCAGCCCTTCCCGGCACAGGTCAAGGGCGCGGAACAGTCCGCCCCGGTGGCCGAGCCCCAGCGCAAACATGGACAGGTAGGCCAGCATGGGCTCGTCCACCTCGCCACCGTTGGCCGACAGTGCGGCCTCGCCCGTTTCGATGACGGGGGCAAAGTTGCCGGCCCAACCGTGGATTTGCACGCGGAGCCCTTCCAGCGTGGCCTTGGCCACGGGCCCCAGCAGCAATTCCGCCTGGTCCAGGGCTTCGAGGGCGGCCGCGGGGGAGTCGTGGCGGAACAGCTTGAAATTGGCGCGCAGGGCCGTGACGGCCAGGGCGCCCTCCAGGAATTGTGCGGCCACGGCGTCCGGGCCAACATGGTGGCGTTCCGCCTCCTGGCGGGCCGCGGCGGGCAACAGCACCCAGGCGGACTCCAGGTCCGCCACGCCGCCGTCGGACCCCGGGATGAAGCTGGCCGCAAAGGCCTTGGCTGCCAGGGTGCCCAGCCGCTGCACCGGGCTCAGCCCTGTCCTGGCCAGTGCAGCGTCAGCCAGCAGCACGGCATGCCCGAAGTCCTGCAGCTCGCCCGCCAGCCACGACGCCCTGATGAGCGTGGGCGTGGCAACGTCCAGCCCGCATTCCAGGGCCCAGAAGGTGGAGCGGAGCATGGAAGCCGGGCTCCCGTCGTCGGCCGTGGCCCGGTGCACGTTCACCATTTGGTGCAGCCGCAGCCGGTTGCTTACGCTGACCGCCGCGCGGATGGCCTCGCCCTTGAGGGGATGGGCGGACACCACATCCGGGACCAGGCTGCGCGGGGGCTGGACAAATGCGATGTGCTCGGCGCGCAGGCAGGCGTCAAAGTCCTGGGGGCGGACCATTTTCAAGAGCAGCGGCAAGGCGATGGGCTCGCTGAAGGCAACGAGCTCCAACACGTCCCGGAGGGCGTCGGGGAGTCCGGCCATGTCGCGCTCAATGAGGCGTGACAAGGTGCCCGGGACGGCGCTGGCCCTGCGCCACTGCCATCCCGTGGAGGTATTGAACATGTCCCCTGACTGCAGGGCCGAACGGACCACTTCGCGCAGGTACATGGGGTTGCCGCGGGTCAGCGTGTAAAGGTGCCGGGCGGCGTCAGGGTCCACGGGCCCGCCCACGGCCTTGTCCAACAGCAGGCGGGTGTCTGCGGCGTCGAGGGGGTCCAGCCGCAGCGATTCCACCACGGAATCCTTGAGCAGCATTTGCAGGGACTCCGGCAAGGCTGAGAGCTGGCGGACCGTTGCCACGAGCTCCGCCTGCCCGGCACGAACCTGCCAGCTGATGTACGTGGCACTCATGGTGTCCAGCAGGTGTGCGTCCTCGATCCGGTACAGCACCGGCCTGGCCTGCGGTTTCGGGGGTGCGCTGGCGACCAATTCCATTGCTGCCGCCAGGGATTCGGTGGACATGCTCGGTGCCAGTGAGGACCACGGCAGGGAGTTGCTGGTGGCGGTGCACAAGACCGGCACCACCAGCGGGGAGTTGCGGGCGTCCGCCAGCAAGGCCGAAACAAGCCCCGAAGCAAAGGTCGTTTTCCCCACGCCCGGCTCGCCGGCAACCACCAAGCCCGCAGTGTGCCCCGTGGCATGGTTGGGGAGCCCCGCCGAACCCAAGTTTTGGACGCCCGTGGCGAACGCGCGCAGGGCCCGCATCCGGTCGCCGTCGCGCTCCAAAACGGGCCAGGCAGTCGGGAATATCGCGGGCGCACTCACAAGGAAAACATTACCGCCCGGGAACTTGCGTAGTAACTACTGATGTGCCGCGTGGATGCCGTCCCTAACGTAAGGGGTGGGAATGGATTTACGCGTTGCATGCTCAGGGGAAGGGGAGCGGCCGTGGCCAAAAAGGGAATTCCGGCGGGGCCTGAAAAGGCGTCCGGAGCAGCGGGACAGTTCACGGTGGGGGAGACGTTGGGCCACGGCAGACCATTGGGGGCCGCCGTGGCCAATCCCGCGGATCCGGCCAAACAACCTCTTTTGCGCGCCGCACGGACCAGTCCGCGGCGCCATGCCCAGGATGCTCGGCCGGGCCATTCCGGGCCGGACATCGCGGGTATCTGGCCCCGCAGGAATTGTTCCCCGCTGCACTGACCCGCTGAACTGGCCCGCTGTACTGACCCGCGGTGCTTCCTTCTTTGGCCGCGAAGTGATATGGGCCAATTCGCCTTAAACGGCACGTGCCACTAGACTGGGTAGGCGCTAGGTGGCGCGGAGCGTGTGCAATTGCTCCGGTTTGCGGTGATTATCCTCCCGTGGGCCGGTAGTTAGGGGCTCAAGTTGCGTGCATTCGGGTATTCGCCGGACGGGCACCTTTTCCTTTCATCATGAAAATGAGGCGGGGAATCATGCTGTCCAAGGGCGGACGCTGCCTCAGCGCACGGTTTGCAGCAGTGAACCGTATCCACATATTTAACTAGGAGTGATCATGGCAGCACATTGCCAGGTGACCGGAGCCGAGCCGGGCTTTGGACATAGCATTTCGCACTCGCACCGCCGCAACAAGCGCCGGTTCGATCCGAACATCCAGAAGAAGCGCTACTGGGTTCCGTCCCTGCGCCGCAACGTGACGTTGCAGCTGTCCGCCAAGGGCATCAAGACCATTGACGTGCGCGGTATTGACGCCGTTGTCGCCCAGATTCTGGCTCGCGGGGTGAAGCTCTAATGGCAAAGGACAGGGACGTACGTCCGATCATCAAGCTCAAGAGCACCGCGGGTACCGGTTTCACGTACGTGACCCGCAAGAACCGTCGTAACACTCCGGACCGCCTGGTCCTGAAGAAGTACGATCCCAAGATCCGTCAGCACGTCGAATTCCGAGAGGAGCGCTAAGACTATGGCCAAGAAGTCCATGATCGCGAAGAACGAGAAGCGCAAGGTCATCGTCGAGCGTTACGCCGAAAAGCGCCTCGCCCTGAAGAAGGCCCTTGTCAACCCCGCCTCCACTCCGGAAGAGCGCGAAGCTGCCCGCCTGGGCCTGCAGAAGCTCCCCCGCAACGCATCGCCCGTGCGCGTCCGCAACCGCGACGCCATCGACGGCCGTCCGCGTGGAACGCTCCAGAAGTTCGGCATTTCCCGTGTCCGCTTCCGCAAGATGGCGCACGCTGGCGAACTGCCCGGCATCAAGAAGTCCAGCTGGTAACATCCCGCTGAAAAAGGCGGCGACCTTCGGGTCGCCGCCTTTTTGCTGCCCTCTTTCGGCGGCCGGCTTGCCCAGTGGCGCTGACGCCTTGGTCAGTATGCAGCGATGGTGGCCAAGCATCCGCCAAAGTCGCCATCGCTGCTGACTCAAGGGGCGGATAGCCGCCCGCAGGCCCTCCGCAGCTTGGCTGAGAGCGAAAAAGCCCTCAAAGTGGCCCGAAAAACGCCGAGAAATGGCGGAATTTGCCGTCAGTTCCGCGGTTTTGCTGGTATGTTCGCTAGCAGTGGTTGACACGCAACCGCGTGGAATTAGAAATTCTTGACGTCCAGGAGGACAAACATGGCTAAGAATCGTAGCGAACTGGTAGCTGAAGTTGCTGCAAAGGCTGAGACCAGCCAGACCGCAGTGAACGGCGTGCTGGACGCCCTGTTCTCGGTATTCGAGAGCTCCGTTGCAGCCGGCGAAAAGATCACCATCCCGGGCTGGCTCTCCGTTGAGCGCACCGACCGTGCAGCACGCACCGGCCGCAACCCGCAGACGGGTGAGGCCATCCAGATCGCAGCAGGCCACAGCGTCAAGCTGTCCGCCGGCTCCAAGCTGAAGGCTGCAGTCGCCAAGAAGAAGTAGTCCTTCTACGACACTTCACGTGGGGGCGGACGGCGCATGCGCCGGCCGCCCCCACGCTGTTTAACCCTCTTCCTGTGCATTCCCTGATTCGCCCAATCTGCGCCGCGTGCAAGACAATGGAAGGGTGCCACCTGTTGAAGCGTCCCCCGCCATAGCCTCCCCTGCCGTCCCCGGCACCTTTGCCGATGGCATTCGCAGCCGCTGGTGGTGGCTGGGCTTCGTGGCCGGAATGGCCGGCATGGTGGGCGCCCTGATGTGGACCGGCGCCGCCGCCGTCCAAAAGCTCGCCGATCCCGGCGCGTTCACCCGCTGGGGCCTGCCCGCCGCCACCACCATTCACAACATGGCGCTGGCCACCGTCGTGGGCGCGCTGGTGTTCGCCGTCGTCATCCTGCCCAAGGACGCCAAGGCGCGGCGGCCGCACACCGGCAAACAGAAGGACGACGCCGGAAGGCGCGCCCCAGTGCCCGAGCACCCCGCCTTTACCCGGGTCATGAACCTTGCCGCAGTGGCCGGCTGCGTGTGGACGCTGAGCGCAATCGCCGTCCTGGTGCTCACCTATTCCAGCGTCTCCGGCCTTCCCATCGCCGGCACTCAGGACTACAACAACCAGCTGGTCTTCTTCGTGACGGGGCTGCCGGTGGGCCAGGCGTGGCTGGCCGTGGTGATTTGCGCCGCCGTCGTGACCACCATGGTTTTTGGCATCAGGAGCGTCAGCGGCCTCGCCGTCCCCCTGGTGGTGGCGCTGCTGGCCTTCGTCCCGCAAGCCCTGGTGGGCCACTCCGCCTCCAGCGCGGACCACAACGGTGCCGTGAACTCCTTGTTCCTGCACATCACCGGCGCCTCGCTGTGGGTGGGCGGGATCATTGTGCTGGTGGTGGTCTCCGGCGTCCTGGGCAAGCTCACGGCGCAAACCCTCCAGCGCTTCTCCGCCCTGGCGATCTTTGCGTTCGCCGGCGTGGCAGGCTCCGGCATTGTCAACGCGGCCATCCGCGTGACCAACTGGCACGATTTGTTCTACTCCACCTACGGCCAGCTGATCCTGGCCAAGTTCTCCGCCACCATGGTGCTGGGCGTCATCGGCTGGATGCACCGTACCTGGATCATCCCCCGCCTGGCCGGGGGGAAGAAGAGCACGGCGGCAGCACCCACCCGCCGCCTGCTCTGGCAGCTGATCTTTGTGGAGCTTTTGATCATGGGCATCATCAGCGGCCTTGCCGTGGGCCTGAGCCGATCGGCCCCGCCGCAGTCACGGGAACTGGTGACGTCCTCCCTGTCCCCGGCGCAGATCCTCACCGGGTACCCGCTGCCGCCGGAACTGACGTTTAGCCGCTGGTTTACCGAGTGGCGCATGGACTGGCTATGGGTGGCCTTCGCCCTGGTGGCCGGGGCCGCCTACCTGGCCGGCATGCTCAAGCTCCACCGACGCGGCGACAAATGGTCGGTGCTGCGCAGCATTTCCTGGATTGTTGGGCTGCTTGTACTGGTCTACATCACCTCCGGCGGCCCTGCCGTCTACGGCGACGTGCTGTTCAGCGCCCACATGGTGGAGCACATGGCCCTGATGGTCATTGCACCGCTGTTCCTGGCCATGGGCTCACCGGTTTCCCTGGCACTGCAGGCGCTGGCCCCGCGCCGCGACGGCTCCCGCGGCATCCGCGAGTGGATCCTGGTGCTGGTCCATTCCAAGTTTTCCCAGCTGGTCACCCACCCCCTGTTTGCGGCCGCCAACTTCGCCGGCAGCCTGATCATTTTCTACTACTCGCCGCTGTTCGGGCTGGCCATGCGCTACCACGTGGGCCACGAGCTGATGATCATCCACTTCACCATCACGGGCTACATCTTCGTGCTGAGCATGATCGGCAGCGACCCTTTGCCGCGCCGCTTCCCCTACCCCTTCCGGCTGCTCTTGCTGCTGGCCACCATGGCCTTCCACGCCTTCTTTGGCGTCTCCTTGATGATGGCCACGGCCCTGCTGTCGGGTGAATACTTTGGCAACATGGGCCGTGCCTGGGGCGGTTCGGCGCTTGTCGACCAGCAGACGGCCGGCGGCGTGGCCTGGGGTGTCGGTGAAATCCCCACCCTGGCCATCGCCATGGGCGTGGCCTACATGTGGTCCCGCTCCGATGCCCGGGAGACCAAGCGCAAGGACAGGGCGGCGGACAGGAATAAGGACGCCGACCTCAACGCTTACAATGACATGTTTGCCCAGCTGGCAGCACGCGACGCTTCCGCGCCGTCGAGCCCGCTGCGAAGTTCACACGCATCCGGCCCGCACGCGCCCGGAACACCCGAACGCCGTTCACAAGGAGAAATGCACTAGTGGAATCCACCACCACCCCTACCGCCGCCACTGTCCGCGTGAGGGCCTCGGAACTCCAGGGCCGCGGCTGGCTGAACACCGGCGGCGCCGAGCTGGACCTGGAAAAGCTGCGCGGCAAGATTGTCATCTTGGATTTCTGGACGTTCTGCTGCATCAACTGCCTGCACGTGCTGGATGAGCTGCGGCCCCTGGAGCAGCAGTACAGCGACGTGCTGGTCACCGTGGGCGTGCACTCGCCCAAGTTTGAGCATGAAGCGGACCCGGTTGCCCTGGCCGCCGCAGTGGAGCGCTACGACATTGCCCACCCCGTCCTGGACGATCCGGAACTGGTCACTTGGCAGGCGTACTCCGCCCGCGCCTGGCCCACCCTGGTGGTGGTGGACCCGGAGGGCTACATTGTGGCGCACCTCTCCGGTGAGGGCCATGCCGCGGGGCTGGCCACCTTCATCCCTGAACTGATTGCCGAACACGAGGCCAAGGGCACCCTGCACCGCGGCAGCGGCCCCTACGTGGCACCCGAGCCCGTGGCCCGGGACCTGCGCTTCCCCGGCAAGGTCCTTCCGCTGGCCGGCGGCAACTTCCTGGTTTCGGACACCGGCCACCACCGCCTCGTGGAGATGGGCTCGGACCTGGCCGCCGTGGTGCGCACCATCGGCACGGGAGCCAAGGGCCTGGCCGACGGCCCCGCCGAGGCCGCAGAATTCAACGAGCCCCACGGGCTGGCGCTGCTCCCGGGTGAGCTGGCGGCGGAAGTGGGCTACGACGTGGTCGTGGCCGACTCCGTCAACCACCGCCTGCGCGGCGTGACGCTGGCCGACGGCCGCGTGCGCACCATCGCCGGCAACGGCGTCCAGCGGCTTCTGGAGGCGGGCCCCGCCCGGGTGGACGACGACGGCGCTGCCGCCTCTGCGACCCACCTCGGGACCGCGCCGCTCGAGGTGGCGCTGTCTTCGCCCTGGGACGTGGCGTATTCGTCAGCGCTGGGGGCGGTGGTCATCGCCATGGCGGGCACGCACCAGATTTTCGCCTTTGAGCCGGCCAGCGGGGCCGTGTCCATCGTCGCGGGCAACGGGCTGGAGGGGCTGCTGGACGGCCCTGCCGACCAGGCCTGGTTTGCCCAGCCGTCCGGCGTTACGGAGGATGCCCAGGGCAACATCTGGGTGGCCGATTCGGAAACCTCGGCCCTGCGCGTGCTGAAGTTTGGCCCCGGGGGCACCACGGTGGAGACAGCCATAGGTGAGGGGCTCTTCGACTTTGGCTTCCGCGACGGCGACGCCGGCCAGGCCCGCCTGCAGCACCCGCTGGGCGTTGCCGTGCTGCCGGACGGCTCCGTGGCCGTGGCCGACACCTACAACGGCGCCGTGCGGCGCTACGACCCCGCCTCCAAGACAGTCAGCACCCTGGCGCGCGGCCTGCTGGAACCCAGCGACGTGCTGCTGGACGAGTCCGGCGAGGTGCCGCTGCTGATTGTGGTGGAGGCGAACCGCCACCAGCTGATCCGCCTGCCCCTGCCCAAGAACGCCCTGCAGGTGGATGAGGGTGCTGCCCAGACCCAGCGCCCCAAGACGAACGTGGCGCCCGGCGAGCTGGCCCTGAAGGTTAACTTTTCTGCCCCCACCGGTCAGAAGTTGGACGACCGTTGGGGGGATCCCACACAGCTGAAGATTTCCTCCACCCCGCCGGAGCTGCTGGTGTCCGGCGGAGGCACCTCCGTGGGCCTGAGCCGCACCCTGGTGCTCTCGCCCGACGTGCCCGAAGGCGTGCTGCATCTGACGGCGCGCGCAGCGGCCTGCGACGGCCCGGAGGACGCCAATGGGGAAATCCCTGACCACGCTGCCTGCCACCTGTACCAGCAGGACTGGGGAATTCCCGTGCTGCTGGCCGCCGACGGTGCCACGGAGCTGGCGCTGGACCTGCGCGGCATGGACTAACACCTTCCCGAACCGGCACTTAACGTGGATGTTTCAGCGCAACATCCACGTTAAGTGCCCGTTCGGAGGGGGTTTAAGTGAACAATCCCTCGCCCAGGAAGCCGTTGGCCGCCGTCACTCCCGGCAGCCCGATGAAGTAGCCGCCGCCAAACGGTTCAATGTAGTCCGTCATGGGTTCGTTGACCAGGCGCAGCTGGGTGGCTTCAAACTGGGCCTGGATGTCCCGCTGGAAACTGGCGAAGATCAGTCCCGCCTGCATGTTTCCGTTCAGGTCCACGCCCAGGTCGTAGTTGTAGCCGCGCCGCAGCAGCCGTGAGGCATCCGTGGCCTTGGTGCGCGGATTGGCCATGCGGATGTGGGCGTCCAGTGGGATGTTCTGCCCGTCCGGGTCATTGGCGTAGTCCGGCACGTCCGTCTCCTTCACCGCACCCAAGGGGGCGCCGCTGACCCTGTGCCGGCCTATCATGCCGTCCTGTTCACCCAGGCCCACCCGGTCCCAAAACTCCACCAGCATGCGGATCAGCCGGACCACAATGAACGTGCCGCCCACGGCCCAGTCCGGCTGCCCCGAGCCCTGCGTGATCCACACAAGTTGCTCGTCCTGGGCGGGGTTTGCGATGCCGTCCTTGTAGCCAAACAGGTTCCGCGGGGTGCCGGCAGGGCGCGGGGCCGAGTGGAATCCGTTGATCTTCCAGGAAAGGGCCAGCAGGCCGCGCGTGGCCTTGGTGATTTCCCGCAGCGCGTAGTGGACCATGTCGGTGGAGTCCGCGCACAGCTGCAGCAGCAGGTCCCCGCCCGTCCACGCCGGGTCAGGGGTGTCGTTGGGGAAGACCGTCATTTTCGTCAGGCCCTTGGGCTTCTTTCCGGCCAGCCCAAAGGCGGGGTTGTCGAAAATGCTGGCCGCCAGCCCCACAGTCATGGTGAAGGAGTCCGGCGGCACGTCCTCGCCCAGCACTCCAGAGTTCTGCGGCGGACCGCCCGCGATGGCGGGCAGCGACTCGGCCGGGACCGGGTCCGCGGCACGCACGCCGGTGGAAAGTTTCACGCCCTGCGCCGTGAGCACTTGCAGGAGGGTTTTTAGTTCCGCCTTGGTCGTTGCCAGCACGCGGAAGGAGGCAAAGCAGGCCTGGCGCTGCTGGTCCGCCGGGCGGTACACGCCCGCCTGGGTAGCCCCGTGGAAGGGGACGGCGGGCGCGGTGGCGGCTGCCGGCGTCGTGCTTGGCGGGGAATGGATGGCGGCGTTCGCGGCCGTCGCGGCCAGTGCTGTGACGGCGGCACCGGAGCCGGCACCGATCAGGAAGGAGCGGCGCCCCGGGCGTGGGGGTGTGGGTGGGTTCGAGGTCATGGGTCCAGATCCGGGTTAGTCGTCAGTGGAAAACAGGGCGGGCACGTAGGCCAGGGACTCCAGCGCGGCGCCCAGCGCCCCGGTCACGGGCTGGCGTGCCGCGAGCGGAAGGGTGCGCCAGGCCGGCCACGTGCCTTGGTCCTGCGTCCGTGCCAGGGCGTTCCCGAGGCGGTCCAGGGTGGACGTTACCTTGGCCGTATAACCGGGGGAAAGCGTGTCAACCAGCGTGTGCATCAGTGCCAGCACCACGCGGGTGCCGTCCAGGTCGGCGGAGGTCAGGGCCAGGGCCATCCCGCTGCCTTGGTCGTTGTTGCCCGAAAGGTTGTCGCGGAGGGAGTCCTCCAGGATTTCGTGGCACCGCAGCGGCATGTCCGAACCCGCCAGCTCCATGGTGGGCAGCTTCCAGTGAAGTTCGACGACGCCGGCGTACAGTTTGCTGGCCACAGCAGCCAGTTCGGCCGGGCCTTGCCCGTGGAACAGCCCGTATTCCAGCCGGTGGAGCCCCGTGAACCCTGGGTCGGCGGAGCCCTTGGGCAGGCCGGACGGCAGGCCGTTGATGGCCGAACCGAGATCGCCGAAGCTGCCGTAGGCCGCACCAACGCGCTGCCACGTCATTTGCGCATCCAGCCACTGCCGGCGTGCCACTTCCAGGCTGTTGTTGCCGATGGACGCTTTCAGGGAGAGGACCTGGCCGGTGAGGGTGTCGAGCTGGCCGGAGACGTAGTTGCGGTAAGCAGCAACCACGCCGTCCATGGTGGGGGCCGGTGCGGGCAGGGAATCGGGCATGCGGATCCTTGGCGTGGGACGAAGTAAGGCTTGGCTTGCCTATAGTACCCCAATAAGGGCACTCTTCCGTTCGCTAATTACCCTTTGCGTAGCCCTAGTAGCTGACCACGGGGGTGACGCTCACCGTGGTGCCGCTGATGGCCAGCTTGGCGGTGAACCCAAAATCCTCGGCATGCTTGACGGGGGCCACGGCGCCGGTGAACAGGTTTTGCTCCTGGTAGGACACCTGGGCCTTGACGGTCAGCGGCCCCATGATCCACTTCCCGCCGTAGGGTGTGATCGAGATGGACGGGTAGTTCACAATGCTCCACGCGATGGGTGAGACCACCCTGTTATCGGTGGCCGCGCTCATGGGGCAGTTGGCCGGCATCAGGACGGCCTGCTTGGCGCACCCGTCCAGGTATTGGTGGATGGTGGCATCCACTTGGCTCAGCAGCTCGCTGGTGGGTCCCGTGGCCAGTGCGACGGCGGGAACGCTCGCCATGGGGCTGCTGACGGAACGGGTCACCGGCGACGCGGCGAAAAGCGAAGAGTGGTATTCGGCTTCGTAGTTGCCGGGATAAAAGACGGCGAAGGTGTTTTTGCCGCCCGGCATGTTCACGGCCACGCCGTTCACTTGCGCCTCCGTGGCGTTGACCACGGAGACGTTGATGGTGGGCAGGGTGGTGGGCAGGATGGTCCAGCTGTCAAAGAACAGCCAGTGGCTGGGCCCGGGTTCCAGCTCAAAATCGGTGGCGAGCTCCGTGCCATTGACGTGGTAGCTGACGGTGACCTTGCGCTGCCCGTTGGGCTGGTCCACGGGCTTACCTATGGACACGTCCTTGATGGACTCCTGGGACTTGGCCAGTCCGGCACCATCCAGCACGGCCGCATTTCCGGCCGGCACCCGGGCGTTGAGCAGCCCCAGCGCTTTGGCCCCGTCGCCGGCCCGCAGTGCGTCCAGGTAATTTTGCACTGTCCGCTGCGGGCCGAAGGACTGGGCGTTGACCACCGAAATGGTCACAATGGCGGCCGCGATGGCCAGCATCAGGATCAGCAGCCATGCGGCACCAATCTTGATGAGTTTGGCCCCGTTCTTCACGCGGTCCACTGTACCGGGTCACACCTGCCCGCCTTGAATCCGGCGCGGACCAGCATTACGGACCGGCTTCACCAACTAGCGGCGCCTCCGGGGCGCGGTGCCGAACATGTCCCGCATCAGACTCCGGCCCAGCTGGGAGCCCATGGAGCGGATCATGCTCTTGACTCCGCCGCCCAGCGCACCGCCCAAGGCGCCCATGACCTCGGCGCCC
>NZ_JAJLOZ010000038.1:0-42513 GCF_025548615.1 Arthrobacter sp. A2-55
TATCTTGCATTCTTGCAAGTATTCATTGCGGAAACAGCTCAAAGTGACCTCTTTGCAGGTTTGTATCGACACCTGATCTGCTAGCGTGGTTCATCTGCTCGAACTGGCAGGAATTCCAGGTGGGTTCCCCGTGAGACGTGAGCTAGCAGAGTGTCGGTAATCCTGTACGTGGCGACTGTAGTCGCTGAAGAGCCGCACATGAGCGCGGTGTTGCTCGATCGGCTCGAATTGACGCAGCCGGCCTACTGCAGCTCGGCTCGACATGGAGGCGGATCACCCCACCTTTACCCCACGGAAACGATCGAAAAAGACCACATATGAGAACCTACGGCTGGTGTGATAAAGACCCAAAATCCGCGGAATATCAAGGAATTAACAACCGACCGCGATTGCCCAAAAATGTCCTCCTCTGAGAGGGTTTCCTAGGCTTGGTTGGCCCTGAGGATGACAGCAACCTCTGGCCCCTCAGGCACCATCTTTTTCATCGAACGCGACTGCAATGCTATGCGCCACCAAGCCGGGTGGTGATCAGGCGTGCCGTTTGTGCACAGGCCTCGCCGAGGGTTTGCAGCCGCTCCTGTGATACCCGAAATCGTGGGGCAGGGATCAGGACCGCGGCCACCGGGTCGCCGCGGTGGTCATATACCACGGCGGCCACTCCCACCTCGTCCAGTGAGGATTCGCCGTAGTTGGTTGCATACCCGCGGGTAGCGGCGTCCTTGAGCCGGAGAACGTACGCGTCGAGACTCGCTTCGTCCAGTCCGGGGTAGGAAACGGTGCCGTTGCGGAGCAGGGCGCGCACGCGATCTTCGGGCTCCTTGGAAAGGAACACCTGCACTGAGGCACTCATGGCGTCATGGTATCGGGCACCCAAAGGGGCGGTGTGCTTGACCTGCTGGGGACTGGCGATTTGTTCCACGCACATGGATTCGGAACCGTTCCACACCATCAAGGCGCTGGTTTCACCTGTCTGCTCCGTCAGCCGGCGCAGCAGGGGATAGGCAACCCGCCGCTCCTCCATCTCGGCCAGAAGAGGGCCGGCCACGGCGATCAGTCCCAGGCCCAGCTTGAACCGTCGGGAATCCGGATCCCTTTCCACCAGGTCCTCTTGTTCCAGCGTGGCAAGGATCCGGGAAACGCTGCTCTTGTGCATGCCCACGCGCTGGGCGATTTCGGTGACGCCAAGCAGTGGATCCTCGGCCGAGAAGCAGCGCAAAACGGCAATGGCATTGACTATCACCGAAGTGCCGCGAGATTCGGGAGTGACGGTGTCGTTGCGCGCCTTGGCTGCGGATGTCATCATGTCTCCATCCTTCCCTATTCCGCTGCAATTTAAATGCGTCCGCGGCGCCACCTTAGATTCGTGGCGCCGCGTATAACCGCTGGAGGGCTGGGGATTCAATCCCCGCCGGTGGGTGTTTGTGTGGTTAGGGGTTGATGATGTTGTTGGTGGGGCCGTAGCCGAATTTGGTGATGTTTTCGGCGTCGTTTTCGCCCACGACGAGGATGTCGTGTTCGCGGTAGCCGCCGGCGCCTGGCTGGTTGTTGGCCATGGTGATCATGGGTTCCATGGAGACGACCATGCCGGGTTCCAGGACTGTGTCGATGTCTTCGCGGAGTTCCAGTCCGGCTTCGCGGCCGTAGTAGTGGGAGAGGACGCCGAAGGAGTGGCCGTAGCCGAAGGTGCGGTTGGAGAGGAGTCCGTGGCTGATGTAGATCTCGTTGAGTTCGGCGGCGATGTCCTTGCAGATGGCGCCGGGCTTGATGAGTTCGAGTCCGCGTTCGTGGACTTCGACGTTGATGTTCCATAGTTCCAGGGAGCGGGCGTCGGGTTCGCCGAGGAAAAGGGTGCGTTCCAGGGCGGTGTAGTAGCCGCTGGTCATGGGGAAGCAGTTTAGGGAGAGGATGTCCCCTTGCTGGAGTTTGCGGGTGGTGGCCCAGTTGTGGGCTCCGTCGGTGTTGATGCCGGATTGGAACCAGACCCAGGTGTCGCGGACTTCCTGGTCGGGGAAGGTGCGGGCGATTTCGTGGACCATGGCTTCGGTGCCGATCAGGGCGACTTCGTATTCGGTGATGCCTTCGCGGATGGCTGCCTTGATGGCTTCCCCGCCGAGGTCCCCAATGCGGGCGCCGTGCTTGATGACTTCGATTTCCTCGGCGGACTTGATCATGCGCTGGCGCATGGCGGCCTGGGAGACGTCGGTGAGGGTGGTTCCGGGGAAGGCGGCCTGGAGCTTGTCGCGCAGGAGGACGGGGAGGGTGTCGTCTTCGACGCCGAGGCGGGTGGCCTTGATGCCGCGGCGGTTCAGGGCTTCTTGGATGCCGAAGTAGAAGTTGTCCCGGCGCCAGTCGGTGTAGACGATGTTGTCGCCGTAGCTGGTGCGCCAGGGCATGCCGGCGTCGATGTTGGCGGTGATGGAGACGGAGTCTTCGGGGGTGACGACGAGGGCGTAGGAGCGGCCGAAGTAGGTGAAGAGGTAGTCGGAGTAGTACTTGATGTTGTGGTAGCTGGTCAGGACGACGGCGTCGAGGTCCTTTTCTGCCATGATCCGGCGCAGGCCGCCGAGGCGGCGTTCGAATTCTGCGTCAGTGAACGTCAGGGGCGCCTTGGTGCCGTTGTGCAGGGTCTTCAGGCGCTCCAGTTCGGAAACGTTTGTCGCGATGGCCGGGGTGTTGATGGTCATTGTTGCTCCTTGTTGGTGTTGCATGTGCATAGTGAGGGGGGAGACTAGGGAGTGGCCGCACTAGTGCGACTGGAGGGGGTCCTTGGAGGTTTCCTTGGCGCAGGCCACCGCGATCAGGGAAACGACGGCGGCGGCCATCAGGTAGAAGCCCGGTGCCAGTTTGGACCCGGAGCTGGCAATCAACAGCGTTGCCACGAATGGCGCCGTCCCTCCGAAGATCGCGTTGGAGAGGTTGAAACTGACAGCAAAGCCGCTGTACCGGACCTTGGTGGGGAACAGCTCCGCAAGGAAGCTGGGCAGCGTGCCGTCGTTCAATGTCAACATGGCGCCGAGGAGGACTTGGACGAGCAGGATGACAACAAAGTTGCGGGTGTCCAGCAGCATGAAGGCGGGAACCGTCAGGAAGACGAAGAGAACCGATGCCGTGATGAGCACCTTCTTGCGGCCGAACCTGTCGGAGGCGAGGCCGGTCAGGAAGATGAATCCAATATAGGTGATGAGCGCAATGGTCGTGGCAACGAAGGACTCGGTCGCACCGAATCCCAACTCCTCACTGAGGTAGGTCGGCATGTAGCTGAGGATCACGTAGAAGCCGACGGCGTTCAGCAGCACGGCACCCACGGCCAGCAGCAGGGCCCTCCAGTGATTGCGGAAAAGCGCTGTGACTGGCGCCTTGATGACGTCGTCCTCTTTCTCCAGTGCGCGGAATGCCGGCGTGTCCTCCAGCTTGACGCGGATGTAACGCCCGATCAAGCCCATCGGGGCGGCGAGCAGGAACGGCAGCCGCCAGCCCCATTCGTTCATTTGTCCGGCGCTCAGGGTGACGGACAGGACGGCAGCGATGAGGGATCCGAGCAGCAGCCCGGCAGCCGTGCTGGCCGGGACCACGGCGGCGTAGATGCCTCGGCGGTTCGGCGGGGCGTACTCAACCAGGAACGCTGAAGCCCCGGCGTACTCGCCGGCCGCCGAGAATCCCTGGACCACGCGGACTACCAGCAGCAGGATCGGGGCCCAGAGGCCGATCGTGTTGTAGCCCGGGATCAAGGCGATGGCGAACGTCGCGGCCGACATGATCAGGATGGACAGCGAGAGTGCGTTCTTCCGGCCCACCTTGTCACCGATGTGGCCCCAGACGAAGCCGCCGAGGGGGCGGACAAAGAAGGAAACGGCAAACAGGCCAAATGTCAGCAACAGGCCCGTTTGCTTGTTCGCTTCCGGGAAGAATGCGCCCGCAATGGTCGCTGCCAGATAGCCATACACGGCGTAGTCAAACCATTCTACGAAGTTGCCGATGAAGCTGGCGCCAATAACCCTTCGCCGGGTGCTCTTGTCGAGGCCGGTGCCGCCGCCAGGCCGGGGCTGCCCGCTCATGCTCAACTGCCCGCCGGCGGCCGGCATCGTTGCCGTCCGGTCCGTGCTGGGGGATTTGTGATGTGTCATGGGTTCCACCAAAAATGTTGGGGTTGCATTCAATGCAACGCTGTTGCATTAGACTATGTGTGGCCCGGGTCACTGTCAAGGGTCTTGTGGGATGCAATTTGCAAGGGACGACGCAAATGCGCCGCGGCGAGAAAATACTCGCTGCGACGCATTTGGTGCAATGAATGAAATTGAGTTGTGTTCCTTCGCTAGGCGGGCACGCCCGCACGTTCGCAGGCCAGTTCCGCGGCCAGGTCGGCAACCAGGTCGTCGACGACTTGGCCGTGGAGCAGCGCGCCCTTGCTGGCGCTGGACCCGGCTGCCGAGGACAGGCAGCCGGTGGCCGGCGTGCGTTCCGGCATCACGGGAAGCCGGTCAAAGCGCGGCAGGATCGCAGCCGGGCCGTCTACCAGGCGGTCCATGGCAACCCTGGAGGGATCAAGGTGGAGCATGAGCGATGTCTCCAGCACGCCGCCATGTTCGATTTCCCAGCCGGGGAAGCCGTCGGGGTAGACCTGGGCCAGCGTCTCCTGAGTGACAAAGTCCCAGTAGGACAGGAGCAATACGCTCTCCTCCGCTCCGGGACCGATCCGCATATCCTCCAGGGCAAGGTCGATTCCTTCGTAGAGGAACTGGTAGTTTTCGAAGTGCCCGTTGATGAAGACCACGTGCCGGACGCCCTGGCTGAGGAAGGACTTGACCAGGTTCCTTGCCATGGCAATGAGGGAAGCGCCGTCGAGGCTGGTGGTCCCGGAGAGGTGATTGCCGCCGCCGGATTTCTGCTGTGACTTATATCCGTAACTGATGGGCTGGGCAACGAATGCACCCAAACGCTGCGCAACTGCCGCGGCGAATTCCGTGGACAGGATGGTGTCCGTCCCCAGCGGAAGGTGGGGGCCATGCTGCTCCAGCGAACCAACGGGGATGAGAACAACTGCGTCGCGGGATGCCAAGGCTTGACGGTAGGTGAAGGCGTCCAAGTCTTCGAGAAATACTGACCTGTCCATGCTGGTGATGCTCCTCTTTGAGTGGGGCGTGCAAGGCCTGGTTGCTGCTGGCGGGGGCCGCGGCAGCCGCATCCGGTGGGTGTTTGTGTGGTTAGGGGTTGATGATGTTGTTGGTGGGGCCGTAGCCGAATTTGGTGATGTTTTCGGCGTCGTTTTCGCCCACGACGAGGATGTCGTGTTCGCGGTAGCCGCCGGCGCCTGGCTGGTTGTTGGCCATGGTGATCATGGGTTCCATGGAGACGACCATGCCGGGTTCCAGGACTGTGTCGATGTCTTCGCGGAGTTCCAGTCCGGCTTCGCGGCCGTAGTAGTGGGAGAGGACGCCGAAGGAGTGGCCGTAGCCGAAGGTGCGGTTGGAGAGGAGTCCGTGGCTGATGTAGATCTCGTTGAGTTCGGCGGCGATGTCCTTGCAGATGGCGCCGGGCTTGATGAGTTCGAGTCCGCGTTCGTGGACTTCGACGTTGATGTTCCATAGTTCCAGGGAGCGGGCGTCGGGTTCGCCGAGGAAAAGGGTGCGTTCCAGGGCGGTGTAGTAGCCGCTGGTCATGGGGAAGCAGTTTAGGGAGAGGATGTCCCCTTGCTGGAGTTTGCGGGTGGTGGCCCAGTTGTGGGCTCCGTCGGTGTTGATGCCGGATTGGAACCAGACCCAGGTGTCGCGGACTTCCTGGTCGGGGAAGGTGCGGGCGATTTCGTGGACCATGGCTTCGGTGCCGATCAGGGCGACTTCGTATTCGGTGATGCCTTCGCGGATGGCTGCCTTGATGGCTTCCCCGCCGAGGTCCCCAATGCGGGCGCCGTGCTTGATGACTTCGATTTCCTCGGCGGACTTGATCATGCGCTGGCGCATGGCGGCCTGGGAGACGTCGGTGAGGGTGGTTCCGGGGAAGGCGGCCTGGAGCTTGTCGCGCAGGAGGACGGGGAGGGTGTCGTCTTCGACGCCGAGGCGGGTGGCCTTGATGCCGCGGCGGTTCAGGGCTTCTTGGATGCCGAAGTAGAAGTTGTCCCGGCGCCAGTCGGTGTAGACGATGTTGTCGCCGTAGCTGGTGCGCCAGGGCATGCCGGCGTCGATGTTGGCGGTGATGGAGACGGAGTCTTCGGGGGTGACGACGAGGGCGTAGGAGCGGCCGAAGTAGGTGAAGAGGTAGTCGGAGTAGTACTTGATGTTGTGGTAGCTGGTCAGGACGACGGCGTCGAGGTCCTTTTCTGCCATGATCCGGCGCAGGCCGCCGAGGCGGCGTTCGAATTCTGCGTCAGTGAACGTCAGGGGCGCCTTGGTGCCGTTGTGCAGGGTCTTCAGGCGCTCCAGTTCGGAAACGGACGTGGCGGCGGAGGAAGCGGTGACAGTCATGGTGACTCCTAGTCGGGGGTTGAAATGAGTGAGGGAAATAGGGGATTTCAGGCCAGCTGCGCCGGCTCCGGGATGTTTTCCGCGCAGGCGTCGCCGTGCTCTGCCAGCACGTCATCCTCATTCAGGCCGACGCGGATGCCCAGGGGCACTCCGGCCTTGATGCGCTTGCGAAAGCGCGGGTATCCGAGGGCGAAGTAGATCGCCGAGGAAGTGAGCGTGCCAGCCAGCCAGGAAAGGTCGACTCCGCCCATGGCCGTGGCGATGGGGCCCTGGAGCGCTGGAATTCCGCCGTACATGAACAGCCAGGTCATGACGATTCCGGCGAAGAAGGCGATGAAGGCTATCGGGTTGATGGACTTCAGGGACGTGGACTTCGAATCCAGGAACAGGTAGGAGTAGTCCTTGTGGTGACGTTCAAAGATGAAGTAGTGGACGGCCATGATGCCGCCCCAGGTGGCCACCCAGGCGACTATGGTGCCAAGCCAGGTGTCGAGGATCATCGCAAAATCCTGAGCGAACATGAAGGCGATGACTGCAATCATTGACAGGATGCCCACCAGGATGGAGAGCTTGCGGCGGGAGATCTTCACATCGAGCGCCTGGAACGCGACGCCGAAGGTGTAGAGGTTGATGATGTTGGTGGCAATCGGGCCGTGGATCACCAGGAGGATTACGGGGATGGCCATGGTGCCGAAATTCGAAACAATCAGCTCCCCGGGATCGGCTGAACCATTCTTGGTGGCGAGGCTGGCACCGAGGATGCCGAGCCAGACGACTGGCAGAAACTGGCCTAGAACGCTGACCAGGAACAGCTTGGCCGGCTTGACCTTGCGGCTGACGAAGCGGGAGTAATCGGGGGCGTATGTGAACCAGCCGATCCCCCATCCGATGCCGATGACAGTCATGATCGCGGACATGGCCGCGATGCGCGGCATGCCCTCCAGAACGTGGCCGGCGGGTCCGGCGTAGCCCCAGTTGATGTCAAGGTGGGTCCACGCGATGATGGACATTGCCACCAGGACGATGATCGTGGGCGGCATCGTGATGCGTTCAAACTTGGCGATGGCGCGGTATCCGCGGTAGCAAATCGCCACCTGAATGGACATGATTGCGGCAGCGACGAGGATGCGCACCGGAATGTTTTGCTGATGGGGGTCGACCCAGCCGATCATGCCGAACAGTGCCATAACCAGGTCCAGGATGACCCAGGTGTTCACGGCGGACCAGCCGATGGCGATGGTGGCTTGGATGGCGGCCGGCAGGTAGGCGCCGCGCCGCCCAAAGGCGCCGCGCGCCAGCAGCATGCCTGTTGCACCTGTTCGTTGGCCAAGGATGACGAAGAAGCCAAACCCGGCCATGCCGATTGCGTTTCCGACAATCAGCACGATCAGGGTGTCGCGCAGTCCAAGGCCAAGCTGGATCCCGAGTGCTCCGAGTATCCAGTTGATGGGGGCGACGTTGGCACCTGCCCAAATCCAAAACTGGCCGGAAAGCTTCGTGGTGCGTGCCGATTCGGGGATCGGTTGCAGCACATCTTCAACCTCGACGGTCGCGGATTCATGCGACCGAAATCTGGTGCGGTTCATGCGGGTCTCGATTCACTGCGTTGTGATGGGGAGTGCGAGCTTGAACTAGTTTATGGGTGACTTGGCCCACAACATAGAGACATTATGGATAGACTAAGGTGAAACTAAGCGACTAAATGTCATCCATCATTTGGGAGATATCAATGATTACGCTTGCCGAAGTTCTCGCCTCCCAAGCCATGTCAGCAGCAGACCCCTGGCTCTGCAGTAACGTGCCCGGCACACTGCAGCGCGTTGTTCGGTGGGTTCATTCCAGTGAAGTCCTCGAAATTGCCCCGCTTCTGCGCGGCGGGGAGCTGCTGCTGTCGGGCGGCGAGGCGTTGCTGGCCCTGCCAGCAAAGGAGCAGCGTGATTATGTCCGCAGCCTGGCGGGACGGAACATCGCGGCGCTGGCCGTGCAGACGGCCGGTCAGACGGCCACCTTGCCGGACGGGCTCATTGACGCAGCCAATGACCACGGGTTGCCGCTGATCGAGCTGCGCACCGTTGCGCCGTTCGTCGACATTGCTGAGGCCGTAAACCGCCGGGTGGTCAACGAGCAGGCGGACGCCCACCAAGTCGTTGACGCAGTCTCGCGACGCATTGCCCGCCAGATCACCGACCGCGGACCGCACTTGCCGGGCATCCTTGAGATGGTGGCCACGGCCTTGTCAGCGGAGGTCTCGTTGGCAGCTGCGGACGGCTTTCCGCTCGGCCATGCCGGCGGTCCCGTGGAGGGGAAATGTTCGACGGCGGAGGCTCGTATTGTCGTCGGCGGACAGCTGGCCGCGCAGTTGACCTTGCGGTCCCCCTCCCCGGACCCGTTCCTGATGGAACTGGCGGCAGACCGGCTCTCGGGCATCTTGGGGCTGGCGCTGGCGCAGTCCTTCAGGCCCACGGCGGCTCAGGTGGCCGAGGCGCGCCTACTGGAGGCGGTGGTCGACGGTAGCGATGCTGCAATGGTCGAGGGCCTTTGGCTGCAGGCTGGGCTGCCGCCGGGCCAGGCCGCCGCCGTGGCCATCTTCCGATCGGCCGGAAGGGAAGCGGACTTCCCCGCCGTCGGACGTGCCTTGCGCGCCAGGGGAGTGGGCACCCGGTCCCACTTGAGGGACGGGGAGCTGGCTGTGCTGTTTGTCATGGCGCACGAGGATGCCCGTGACGCGCGGGGGAGGTTGCTAGCCGCCGCTCAAGACGCTATACGGGGATCCGAAATCTGCGGGGCTTTCGGTCCGACTGTGGCAGATGGCTTCGGCGCGCATGCCTCCCACGTGGAGGCCCAGGCCGTATTGACCCTCGGCAGGCCCGCCAGCGGGCGGGTGCTTGACGCGATGGACTTTTTGGGACGGCGGATCCTCGCGGCAGTGCCCGATCCGGCGTTTATGGGCCCTTACGTTTACTCAAATGTCGGGGAACTGCAGGAATGGGACAGAAAGCATGGCACGGCCCTGCTGGCCACGCTGGTTTGCTGGCTGGATTCAGGCTGCAACACGACAGGCTCGGCACAAACGCTGAACATTGAGCGGCAAACCATGCACAAACGCCTGAGCAAGATCCAGGAGCTGCTTGGCGGGAACCCGCGGACTTCCGGCAGGTTGTTTGACATCCACATTGCTGCCAGGGCGGCAGCCGCAGGATTGCCGGTAGCTGCCAGGGGTGCTTTCTAAAGGACGCTGCGGACGGTCTTTTCAAAGCTGGTGACGTGCTCCAGTGCCAGGCTCCCGGCTAGCTCGGAGTCGCCGTCGGCGATGGCCTCCAAGAGGTTGACGTGTTCGGCAATGTGCCCGGCCACGGACGGGATCTTGTCCAGCACGAGGCACCAGATGCGTGTCGCCAGGTTGTCGTAACGGATGAGTACATCCTCCAGATGCGGGTTCGCGGCGGCCGCATAGATTTGCCGGTGGACCATGATGTCGTAGCGCATGAGCGCCAACTGGTCAGCGCCGGCCGGATCCGAGGCCGCAATGTCTGCCGCCAACGTCCGCAATCTAGCCTTCATGCCGGCTGTCGCGCTTCGGGATGCCCGTCGGGCCGCCAGTGGTTCCAGGAGTTCGCGGATTTCGGAGATGTCGGCCAGTTCCGTGATGTCCACGCGCGTCGCGAAGGTGCCCCGGCGCGGGTAGGAAACGACCAGGTGGTCGCTTTCGAGCCTCTTGAGGGCCTCTCGGACGGGGGTGCGCCCTATGCCCAGTTGCCCGGCGAGTGCCTGGTCGTTAATGGCGTCGCCCGGGCGGATTTCCAGCATGATCAGCTGGTCGCGCAGGTGGCGGTAGGCCTGTTCGGAGAGCGGCAGGGTGGAGTCCCCGGCCACCTCTTGTGCCACGGCAAGGCTCATCGTGTCCCCTTTTCATCTCTGTCGTCCGCATCGTCCAGGATGTCCCGCGGCAGTTATTTCCACGAACCGCTTGACGATGGGTGATCTACAACATATTGTTGCACTCAATCTAATATATCAGTTAAGTATTAGTTCACTTTTAGTTGTGCATTACATCTAATTTGCAAAGGAGCAACCCATGGTAGATGTGCTCACCGGCACCCTGGCCGGCGTGGACGCCGAGGTCGACGCGGCCATTGCGGCGGAACTTGTGCGCCAGCAGTCAACGCTGGAAATGATCGCGTCCGAGAACTTTGCCCCGACCGCCGTCATGGAGGCGCAGGGCTCCGTGCTGACAAACAAGTACGCGGAGGGCCTTCCCGGCAAGCGCTACTACGGCGGGTGCGAGCACGTTGACGTGATCGAGCAGTTGGCCATCGACCGTGTCAAGGCCCTGTTCGGGGCCGAAGCCGCCAACGTCCAGCCGCATTCCGGTGCCCAGGCCAACGCCGCTGCCATGTTCGCGCTGCTAGATCCGGGCGACACCATCATGGGCCTGGACCTGGCACACGGGGGACACCTCACCCATGGCATGCGGATCAATTTCTCCGGCAAGCTCTACAACGTGGTTCCGTACCATGTGAATGAATCCGACATGATGGTGGACATGGCCGAGGTGGAGGCGCTGGCGCTTGAACACCGGCCCAGGTTGATCGTGGCCGGTTGGTCCGCTTACACGCGCCAGCTCGACTTTGCTGAGTTCCGGCGCATCGCAGACCTGGTGGGCGCCTATCTCATGGTGGACATGGCCCACTTTGCAGGCCTGGTCGCGGCAGGCCTGCACCCGAACCCGGTGCCCTTCGCCGACGTTGTCACCACCACCACGCACAAAACCCTGGGCGGCCCGCGCGGCGGCGTCATCCTCAGCCGCGAGTCCCTGGCCCGCAAGATCAACTCGGCCGTGTTCCCCGGCCAGCAGGGCGGGCCGCTGGAGCACGTGATCGCGGCAAAGGCCGTGTCCTTCAAGATCGCCGCTTCCGAGTCCTTCAAGGACCGCCAGGAACGCACCCTGGCCGGGGCCAAGATCCTGGCCCAAAGGCTGCTGGCATCGGACGTCGCCGAATTTGGGATCTCCGTGGTGGGCGGCGGCACCGACGTCCACCTGGTCCTGGTGGACCTTCGCAATTCCGAACTGGACGGCCAGCAGGGAGAGGACCGCTTGCACCGCATCGGCATCACCGTCAACCGCAATGCCGTCCCCTTTGACCCCCGTCCGCCGATGGTCTCCTCGGGGTTGCGCATCGGCACCCCGGCCCTGGCCACCCGCGGATTCGGCCCGGCCGAATTCACCGAGGTTGCCGACATCATCGCAGAAGCCCTCAAGGGTGAGCTCAGCGAAGAGTCTGCTGTCCTGCTGCGCGACCGTGTCAGTGTACTGGCCGAAAAATTCCCGCTGTACCCGCTCCTCTCGACCGAGTCCACCCCGAACGGAGTTGCCCCGTGACTACCGAACACCTGCCGGAACACCCGGAATTCCTGTGGCGCAACCCGGACCCCAAAAAATCCTACGATGCGGTTATCGTTGGCGGCGGCGGCCACGGCCTGGCGACCGCCTACTTCCTGGCCAAGAACCACGGAATGACAAACATTGCCATTCTGGAAAAGGGCTGGCTGGCCGGTGGGAACATGGCCCGGAACACCACCATCATCCGCTCCAACTACCTGTGGGATGAAAGCGCCGCCATCTATGAGCACTCCCTGAAATTGTGGGAGATCCTCCCCGAGGAGCTCGAGTACGACTTCTTGTTCAGCCAGCGCGGGGTCATGAACCTGGCCCACACCCTGGGCGACGTGCGCGAAAGCGTACGGCGGGTGGGCGCCAACCAGCTTAACGGGGTCGACGCGGAATGGCTGGACCCGAAGCAGGTCAAGGAACTGTGTCCGATTCTGAACATCAGCGACAACATCCGCTACCCCGTCATGGGGGCCACCTACCAGCCGCGGGCCGGCATCGCCAAGCATGACCACGTCGCCTGGGCCTTCGCCCGCAAGTGCGACGAACTCGGTGTGGACATCATTCAGAACTGCGAGGTCACCGGCTTCATCAAGGAAGGCAACAAGGTCACTGGCGTCCGGACCAGCCGCGGCACCATCAACACCGAAAAGGTGGGTCTCTGCGCGGCCGGGCACAGCTCGGTCCTGGCCGAGATGGCCGGCTTTCGGCTTCCCATCCAGTCACACCCCCTGCAGGCCTTGGTCTCCGAACTGCACGAGCCGGTGCACCCCACGGTGGTCATGTCCAACCACGTTCACGTCTACGTCTCCCAGGCCCACAAGGGCGAATTGGTGATGGGGGCCGGCGTCGACTCCTACAACGGCTACGGCCAGCGCGGTTCCTTCCACGTGATCGAGGAACAGATGGCCGCCGCCGTCGAGCTTTTTCCCATCTTCGCCCGGGCCCACGTGCTGCGCACCTGGGGCGGGATAGTGGACACCACCATGGATGCCTCGCCCATCGTGGGCACGACCCCGGTGGAGAACATGTTTGTGAACTGTGGCTGGGGGACCGGCGGGTTCAAGGGCACCCCGGCCGCCGGGCTGACGTTTGCGCACACCATCGCCACGGGCGCCCCGCACACGCTGAACAAGCCCTTCTCGCTGGAACGGTTTGAAACGGGCGCGCTCATCGATGAACACGGCGCCGCCGCCGTGGCCCACTAGTCCGGCCCCGAGAGTAGATAAGGAACACACAATGTTGTTGTTTTCATGCCCCAACTGCGGGCCGCGCAACGAAACCGAATTCCATTATGGGGGGCAGGCCCACGTGGCCTACCCCGAACACCCGGAGGAACTTTCCGACCGCCAATGGGCTGAGTACCTCTTTTACCGCCAGAACACCAAGGGACTCTTTGCCGAGCGCTGGGTGCACAGCACCGGCTGCCGCAAGTGGTTCAACATGGTCCGCGACACCGTCAGCTATGACATCAAGGCCGTGTACCGCATGGGCGAACAGCCGCCGGCTGGCCTGATCCCCGCCGGCACGGGAAGCACCTCCCCCACCCAGCATGCACCGGAAGGAGCAAAGCCATGACCGAACAGAACCAAGCCCGGCAGAACCAGCCCAACAGGCTCGCCGGGGGCGGCCGGATTGACCGCAGCATCACCTTGGACTTCACCGTGGACGGTGTCGGCTATTCTGGCCACCCGGGCGACACCGTGGCCTCCGCGCTGATTGCCAATGGCCGCCTGGCCGCCGGGAACTCGCTCTATGAGGACCGCCCCCGCGGCATCCTTTCCGCCGGCGTTGAGGAATCCAACGCCCTCATCAAGGTCACCGGCCGCTTCCCCGGACACGCCGCCGAATCCATGCTCCCCGCCACGGCCGTGTCCCTCGTTGACGGGCTCGACGTCGAATTCCTCTCCGGCCTCGGCAAGCTTGACCCCGTCGATGACGAAGCACTGTACGACAAAAAGTACGTCCACACGGACGTCCTGGTGGTCGGCGGCGGACCCGCCGGGCTTGCCGCTGCCCAGGCCGCCGCCAACACCGGGGCTCGCGTCATTCTCATTGACGACCAGCCGGAATTGGGCGGTGCCCTGCTCTCCGGCCGCGACGAGCACGTCAACGGCACCCCCGCCTTGGACTGGGTGTCCGGCATCGAGGCCGAGCTGCTTGCCAACACGGAATGCACGGTGCTGCACCGCACCACCGTGTTTGGCTCCTACGACAGCAACTTCCTTCTCGCCTTGGAGAACCGTACCGACCACCTGGCGGAAGATCCGGGCGGCGCCGTATCCCGTCAGCGCATCTGGCACATCCGCGCCAAACAGGTGGTCCTGGCCACCGGCGCGCACGAACGCCCGATCGTCTTTGAAAACAACGACCGGCCAGGCATCATGCTCGCCTCCGCAGCCCGCAGCTACCTCAACCGCTATGGCGTCGCGGCCGGTTCACGGGTGGTCATTGGCACCACCAACGACAGCGCCTACCAGCTCGCCATGGACCTGCTGGCAGCCGGGGTGGAGGTAGCCGCCATCGTTGACGCCCGCCCGCAGCTTTCCCCGCTGGCCGCCGCGGCCGCCGAGAGCGAGCACGTGCGCGTCATCAACGGCAGCGCCGTGGTCAACACCTCAGGCGTTTCCCGCGTCCACGGCGTCACGGTTTCGGCGATAGACGACGACGGCGCCCCCGTCGGCCGGATGGAGGAAATTGAGGCCGACCTCCTGGCGGTCTCCGGCGGCTGGAGCCCCGTGGTGCACCTGCACAGCCAGGCGCAGGGGAAGGTCCGCTGGGATGTGGAGCTGGCCGGTTTTGTGCCGTCCACCACCGTGAAGAACCAGCAGGTGGTGGGGGCCGGCCGCGGCAGCTACGCCCTGGCTGACTGTGTGGCTGAGGGCGCCACCGCCGGTTCCGTAGCCGCCGTCAACGCCGGATTTGCCACGGCCGGTGCCGTTGCCGCCGCGACTGCCGCTGCGGCCCGTCCGGCCCGCCCGGCGCAGCCCATGGGCCCCACCCGCGCCCTGTGGCTGGTCGGCGGGACGGAAGGGACGGCGTCGGACTGGCACCACCACTTCGTGGATTTCCAGCGCGACCAGAGCGTGGCCGACGTCTGGCGGTCCACCGGGGCCGGGCTGCGCAGCGTGGAGCACATCAAGCGCTACACCTCCATCAGCACGGCCAACGACCAGGGCAAGACCTCCGGCGTGAACGCGATCGGCGTCATCGCGGCCGCGTTCCGCCAACAGGGCACGGAGGTGGATCCCGACATCGGCGCCATCGGCACCACCACCTACCGGGCGCCGTTCACGCCGGTGCCCTTTGTTGCACTGGCCGGGCGCCAGCGCGGCGAGCTTTTCGACGCAGCCCGCCGCACCTCCATCCACACCTGGCACGAGGACCGCGGCGCCCTGTTCGAAGACGTGGGACAGTGGAAGCGCCCCTGGTACTACCCGCTGCCGGGCGAGGACATGGACGCCGCCGTGCTGCGCGAATGCGCCGCCGTCCGCGACTCCGTGGGCTACATGGACGCCACCACGCTGGGCAAGATCGAGATCCGCGGCAAGGACGCCGGGGAATTCCTGAACCGGATCTACACCAATGCGTTCAAAAAGCTCGCCCCCGGCTCCGCCCGCTACGGGGTCATGTGCACCCCTGACGGCATGATCTTCGACGACGGCGTTACCCTGCGCCTGGACGAGGACAGGTACTTCATGACCACCACCACCGGCGGCGCAGCCAAGGTGCTGGACTGGCTGGAGGAATGGCAGCAGACCGAATGGCCCGAACTGGATGCCACCTTCACCTCCGTGACGGAGCAATGGACCACCATCGCCGTCGTGGGACCCAAGTCGCGTGCCGTGTTGGCCAAGGTGGCTCCGAAGCTGGACCTCTCCAATGAGGCATTCAAGTTCATGACGTTCAAGGAGACGGTGCTGGCCTCCGGCATTGCGGCCAGGGTGTGCCGCATCTCCTTCTCCGGCGAACTCGCCTACGAGATCAATGTCCCGGCCTGGTACGGGCTCTCCACGTGGGAGGCCGTGACGGAGGCGGGAGCGGAATTCAACATCACTCCGTACGGCACCGAGACCATGCACGTGCTCCGAGCCGAGAAGGGCTACCCGATCGTCGGCCAGGACACGGACGGCACTGTCACCCCCCAGGATGCGGGCATGGAATGGGTGGTCTCCAAGGCCAAGGACTTCATCGGGCGGCGTTCCTACCAGCGCACCGATGCGGTCCGCGAAGGCCGCAAGCACCTGGTCAGCGTGCTGCCTGTGGACCACTCCATCCGCCTGCCGGAGGGCACGCAACTGGTAGAAACCGGCGTGAGTGTGAACCCCGCCTACGGGCCCGTCCCCATGGAGGGATTCGTCACCTCCAGCTACCACAGTGCCGCCCTGGGACGGTCCTTCGGGCTGGCCCTGATCAAGAACGGGCGAAACCGGATCGGCGAACGCCTTGTCGCCGCCGTCGGCTCCAAGCTCGTGGACGTGGTTGTTGGGGAAACAGTACTTTTTGATGCCGAAGGGAAACGCCGAGATGGTTAACACAACAGCAAACACTGAGGTTCGGGGGCTCCGCCGGAGCCCCGCAGCCCACCTGTGGACCGACTTTGCAGTCGGGTCCGTGGCGGGGGAGCGCGGGGTCACCCTGCGTGAAATCCCGTTCCAGACCATGGTCGGCATCCGCGTCGATCCGTCCTCCGAAGCGGGCCGGCGTATCGGCACAGTCACGGGCGGCCTGCCCTTGGCCTGCGGGAACGTCACGTCCGGGCCTTCCGGGCTGGCCGTGCTGTGGCTTGGGCCGGACGAGTTCCTCGCCATTGCCCCGGACAACGGCGGCGTCGACGGCGGCATCCTGGCCGCCGCATTGGTCGAAGCACTGGGCGAGAGCTCCGGCCAGGTGGTGGATCTGTCCAGCAACCGGACCACCCTTGAACTGGCCGGGCCCAGTGCCCGGGACGTATTGGAGAAAAGCTGCGCGGCGGACCTTCACCCGCGCGCCTTCGCCCCCGGAACGGCCATCACCACCGAAATCGGCAAGATTCCGGTGGTTCTGTGGAAGACCGGGCCGGAAACTTTCCAGATCTTCCCGAGGGCCTCCTTCGCCGACCACCTCGGCCGCTGGCTCCTTGACGGCATGGGCGAATTCGCCGCTGCGGGCAGCCCGACATGGCACTGAGCGTCCTTGACCTGTTCTCCGTTGGCATCGGGCCCTCTTCCTCCCACACGGTGGGCCCGATGCGCGCGGCCAGGCGTTTCGCCGACGGTCTGGCGCGCGACGGCGAGCTGGCCGGCGTCGTGCGAGTCAAGGCCGAGCTCTTCGGCTCCCTTGGCGCCACAGGACGCGGACACGGCTCCGACAAGGCCGTCGTGCTGGGGCTGGCGGGCCACGACCCCGAAACCGTGGACACCCACCGGGCGGACGACCTGGTGGCCGAGGCCGCCCTGGACGCGGCCCTGATGCTGGCCGGCACCCACAGGGTCGACTTCAACTTCAACGAAGACATCATCCTTCACCGGCGCAAGTCACTGCCGGCACACCCCAACGGCATGACGTTCCGCGCCATCGACCACCTGGGCGCCGTGGTGCGCGAGCGCAGCTACTACTCCGTCGGCGGCGGCTTTGTCGTGGACCAGGAAGCCGTGGGCGCCGATCGGGTGATCATGGATGAAACCGTGCTGCCCCACCCCTTCACCACCGCCGACGAGCTGCTGGCCACCTGCAAGAGGGAAGGCCTGTCCATTTCCGAGGTCATGCTCGCCAACGAACTGGTGTGGCACACGGAGGAGGACCTGCGCGCCAAACTGCTGAACATCTGGTCCGTCATGCAGGACTGCGTGACCAATGGCTGCAATGCCGGGGGCATCCTGCCCGGCGGACTGAAGGTGACACGGAGGGCGCCCGGGCTGCTGCGGGACCTGCAGGCCCCCGAGGATGCCGGCGACCCATTGCGGGCCATGGAATGGGTCAACCTCTTTGCCCTGGCCGTCAACGAGGAAAACGCCGCCGGTGGGCGGATTGTCACCGCACCCACCAACGGGGCAGCCGGGATCATCCCAGCCGTGCTGCACTATTACATGAAATTTGTGCCGGGCGCCAACGACGACGGAGTGGTCCGGTTCCTGCTGACCGCCGCGGCCATAGGCATCCTCTTCAAGCTCAACGCCTCCATATCCGGCGCCGAGGTGGGCTGCCAGGGCGAAGTAGGGTCGGCCTGCTCCATGGCCGCCGGCGCCCTGTGCGAGGTGCTCGGCGGGACCCCCATCCAGGCGGAGAACGCCGCCGAGATCGGCATCGAGCACAACCTGGGCCTGACCTGCGACCCCGTGGGCGGGCTGGTGCAGATTCCCTGCATTGAGCGGAACGCCATTGCCAGCGTCAAGGCAATCAACGCCGCACGGCTGGCCCGGCACGGGGACGGAAGCCAAAAGGTTTCATTGGACAAGGCGATCAAGACGATGCGCCAGACAGGAGCAGACATGATGAGCAAGTACAAGGAAACCTCCCGCGGGGGCCTGGCAGTGAATGTGATTGAGTGCTGAGATGGGTGTCTTCGAGCAAGGGCCGGATTCGGCCCAGTACGTCTTGACCCTGGACTGTTCGGACTGCCCCGGAATTGTCAACCAGTTGTCGGGCGTGTTGCTGGGACAGGGCGCGGACATCATTGAACTGCGCCAGTTCAGCGACCGGCTGCACCTGCGCCCGGTTCCGGGGCAGCAGGAGCCGGACGGCCATTTCTTCATGCGCCTGCACTTTGCCGCACCGGCGGGGGAGGCGGCGCTGGGGGCGTTGCGTGCCGGGATCCATGAAGTTGCCGCCCTCCACGGGATGCGCTGGGAGCTGCGCCCCCATGGCGCCAAGCGCCGCGTGCTGATTATGGTGTCGAAGTTTGGACACTGCCTGAACGACCTGCTGTTTAGGACGCGGACGGGGGAACTGCCCGTTGACGTGGTCGCCGTCGTCTCCAACCACCCTGACCACCAGCGGCTGGCCGAATGGCATGGCATCCCGTTCCACCATGTACCTGTCACGCCCGAATCGAAACCCGCCGCCGAGGCGAGGCTGCTCGAGCTCGTGGACGCGTACGACGTCGAACTGGTCGTTCTGGCCCGCTACATGCAGGTGCTCAGTGACGGGCTCACCCGAAAGCTCGAGGGCCGGGCCATCAACATCCACCACTCTTTCCTGCCAGCGTTCAAGGGCGCCAAGCCATACCACCAGGCATATGCGCGCGGAGTCAAGACGGTGGGCGCCACTGCCCACTACGTCAATAGCGAGCTGGACGAAGGGCCCATCATCTCCCAGCAGGTCATTGAGGTGGACCACACCTTTGGCCCGGAGGACCTGGTGGCGGCGGGTCGGGACACCGAGTGCAAGGCCCTTAGCAACGCGGTCCGCTGGCATTGCGAGGGACGTGTCGTTGTCCAGGGGAACCGGACCATCGTGCTTCGCTGAACGACCAAAATCTGCCACGTCCGGATTGCCGAGTGCCAAAGTGAAACCGGATATTTGGCACTGTGCGTAGTTGCGACGAGCTTCCGTTTCGCGGAAGGTGTTGCTGGCGTCGCGACACCGGAAAAACGTCACCGTCTCGTCGAATTTATGGCTACAACTGGGTCAACCGCGACGTTTCCGATTGACCGCTGCGCTAGTCCCGGGATGCCGATCAGTTGCAGACGGCCTACGCCATCCCGAGTCCGCCGATTTCGGGTTGGCGGGTGTGGGGTGGATGGTAGGCGTTGTGGCGGCTGGTGGCCCAGTCGGAGAGGATGTCGTCGCGGAAGAGGTTGTTGGCGAGTTGGGCTAACCGGTAGTCAGGGTCTGCTTCGAGGGCTTTTTGGAAGCATTGGTGGGCTTTGCTGCCGTGGCCTTACCACCATTGGATGACGCCGAGGCTGGTGAGCACGGGTGCGGTATCGAGCCCGTCGGCGCGCATTCCGATGGAGGAGGAACGTATTGGGAGGGACCAGCTGATTTTCGGCCGGTCCTTTTCCACTCCGATCACCACGCATGCCGCGATGTGCCCGGTCATGGGGGTGTATGCGCAGCAGGCCAGTGCCCGCCTGGCCAAACACAACCTGCAGGCAAAGGTGTTGACCGCGTTTGCCGCGACGTGCCAGTACTACCCAGCGGACACGTCCTACCCGTCCGTGGTGGTGCCTTTGCCGATACCGACGGCGGACCCGGTGCTGCTGGGCCGGGCCGCGTACGCGCTGGTGCCTCGGATCCTCGAGGGCGCACCTGGTCCAGTCAGGAGCGGGGAAGCTGGTAGCTGAAAGCGACGAGTCTTTGGAGCAGTCTGACCGCCGAACCATTGCCCGGCACCTTCAACGGCTAGAGGTGGGCGGGGAACTTCTCTCCATGCACAGCCAATCACATGAGGAGCCACTTTTTTGGGTCAGCGATGCCGTCGACTGGTGACACCAACGTGGTGGGGATTGGATCCGAAAGGTCGCCGCGCTTGCGCAGGAAGTAGTCGATTGCAGCCGGTAAATAACGCGAGCCTAGCTCGTCATACCATCCGGAAGACTGCCAAGCTCACTTCGCAGGGCTACTGCCCCTTGCATGGCAAATTCCACCGGGTCACTCACCGGTGTAACGACTCTAGGCCGAGTGGGGGCAGAAGCAACCTGGTCCCGCCAGACTGGGCCCGGAACGGCGGCAAATCCGCTGGAGGGGTGGCGTCATCCTTGCGTTTGAGCACTGGCTTCCCCTTACAGTCCACCCTACGGTTTCCCCGCGGAAACGATCGAAAATTACCACATGGGAACACCTGCGGCTGTTATGAAAATGTCCCAGAATCCGCGGAATATCAATCATATTAACTACCGACAGCAACGGCCCAAAGCTGTCCCCTGAGAGCAGGCAGTCGTTCGAATCTTCCTTGCCCACCCCGAAAGCCCCCTGAGCTGCGGAAAACGGCAGTTTGGTGGGCTTTGCTTGTGCCGAAAATGGGACTAGCCAGACGGAAACCACACGCTTTGGATCGAATTGGCCCCAAGGTGTCCAGAAATTTTGGTGCCTTGTGTGTAGGGGCGCCATTCCGAAGGAGTGGCAAACCCGCGAATCCAAAGTGTGCATCGAGCGACGCAGCACCCTGTCATTGATCGGGACCAAGCGCGGTGCGTCCGCCGGGGGTATCATTCCGCTCTGGTCGATTACATCTACAACGCCGGCTGTGGAATGGGTTCGTCGATCCCGGCGTCCGGCTGGACCCGCCCCTCTCACTGATCCTCGATGAGATCGCGAACCTTCCACCGTGGCCGGGCCTGCCGCTAGTGCAGTCAAACGGCGGCGGTTCCGACGAACGCGAGCTCGCGGTCCTGGCCGGCCTTGTCGGGGACGGTGTTGGAACGGAAGTTGGGATTGCTCGCAACATCACTCTTTTGGCCGATGCGTCAGAGTCGGGCGAGGCGGGCACGGATGATGCTGTACAACCCGTAGGCCATGAGTCCAAGTCCGATAGCGATGAGGATGGCTTGTCCGTATGGGAGTCCGGCGAGCGATTTGAGGGCACCATCAAGGCCGGACGCGTCCTGGGGACTGATTTTAATGGCTGCGACAATGAACAGGACTCCAAGGGCAATTATGGCGATGCCCTTGGCGATGTAACCGGTCATGGCCAGGGCGATGACGGCTGGGTCCGCACGGTTGCCCTGGAGTTGGATGTCGTCGAGGAATTTCTTTCGGACTCCCTTGTAGACCAAGTATCCGCCAATGCCGGCCGTGGCCATCCCGACAATGGCGAGCAGGGCTTGACCTCCGGGCAGGGAGAGAATCGTCCCGCTGGCGTTGCGTGTCGCGGCAGTTGAGCTGCTGGGCCGGTGAAGCGCGAATGTCAGTGCTGTCCATGCCAGCGCAAAGTATGCTGCCGCCTTTCCTGCCGAGACCAGGCTGCGTGCCCAGCGCTTCTTGGACGACGAGCCGATGCCCAGGGATGCTTGGAGCAGGAGCCATAGTCCCAGTGCCCCCATCCCCAGGACAGCGGCCCACAAGACCATGGGGCCGCCGGGCAGCCTTGTGAGTTGGGCGAATGCTCCCGACTGGTCCGATTCCCCGCCGTGGTGGAGCGCGATCCGCACGGCGATGTAGCCCATCAGCAGGTGCATGAGCCCGCTGGCGGCAAAGCCGATGCGCGCAATGTTCGTCAGGACCTGGCTGTTGCCTGCCTTCCGGGCGGCCCGCTTCGCGCCGTGTCCGAGGCTCATGCCTCATCCACCTGTGTTTGTGAGTGTCCGCCTTCGACACGTTCGCCCGGGACCCTGACTGTTCTGGCCGTGTCCACTGCCATGACAATGCCGACAATGACCATGGAGAGGGCCAGTGACGCGGTGGTGTCGCTAATCCAGTGGTAGCCCAGGTAGAGCCGGGAGACGACTTGGGCCAGAATGAGGACGACCGCGACGCAGACCGCGGTGCTGGTGAAGCCGCGTTTTCGCCGCCGGCTGGCGATCAGGAAGGCCAGGAGTAGCAGAAAGTCCGCTGTCCCCAAGACGTGTCCTGACGGGAAGGAAAAACTGCTGTCGGCCCCGAATAGCATGGACCCTATCGGGGGCCTTGGATGCCGAACGAGGGGGGCCAAGACCTGGGCGAAGACTAATCCGGTCACCATTCCTGCGGCAAGGAGGAGCGGCCGCCAGGCGTGCCTGGCCCGTATCGTCCAGACCACCACGACAACGAGGACCACAATGGGCAAGGTGACGGGTCCGAAAGCGATCGCCAGTGCGATCATCAAGGGTGTCACCGTGGTGGATCGGTGGGCCAGGAACCAGGTCTCCACGGGTTGGTCCAACCGCTGGAATCCGGAATGGGTGAGGACGCCAATCAGGACCACGAGGAATAGAACCAATCCCGTGATGATCAGAACCCAGGCCGTGGTGTAAAGCCGTTTACGTTCGGTAAACGGGACGGATCGCTCCTCAACCATGAACTTCCTGCGCCAGCCAGAATCTGGCCGGCTTGTCCGCGCTTTAGCCCGTTCCATGGACCAATCCCCGCTTCCAGAAAATGTACAGTGCACTGGTCGGCCACCCGGAGGCCCATTATGAATGCTATGAGCACAGTATGCCATTCGGGGTACTCACGGGAAGGCCCGAACTCCGGCGGGGATCAGGTGGATTTGGGCGCCGCCATCATAATTGCCAGAGCCTGATGAACCACTTTCACTTCCAGGTGCCTGGCCCGGCCGAGGTGGTCGCCGTCGAGCTCAAAGTCCTGTTCACTGTCCAGCGTGATTTCGGCGCTCTCCCCGGAAAAGTAGTGGACTGAACTGGATTTGGCGCCCTTCCGATGGAAGATTCCTGCCATTACCCGAATCCATCCGAACTTGCCGCGCGGTGAAAGAACCAGCAGGTCCAGGAGGCCGTCAGTGACGGACGCGTCCGGGAATATCTCCACCCCACCCATCAACTTTCCGCAATTGCCCACCATGACTCCGCGGACCCGGCGGCGGACCACTTCGCTGCCGTCGACTTTGATGGTCGCCTTGACACCTTTGCCCGGCAAGTTGCGGATTCCCGCTTCGACATAGGCCAGCCAGCCGACACGGTCCTTCAACTCGTCTTTCGTGTCGGCCATGATGGTTGCGTCGTAGCCGAGCCCGGCAGCAACAAGAAATGCGTGCCCCGCATCTGCATGGTCCAAAGTGGCCATCACGATGTCGATCGTGGTGGTTGTGCCATTCAAAATGTCCCGGCCGGCGCGCAGCGGGTCTTCCAGGCCAATCCCGAGGTTGCGGGCGAGCAGGTTGCCAGTCCCCAACGGCACGAGGCCCATGGGGGTGCCCTTTCCGGCCAGGGTCTCGGCCACACAGCGCACTGTGCCGTCGCCGCCAGCGGCTATGACGACGTCGGCCCCCGACTCGAGTGCTTTCCTCGCCTGGCCGGATCCAGGGTCATCTTCGCTTGTTTCCAACCACAGGGGCTCGCCCCAGCCCTCCTCCGCGCACATGAGGTGAAAGGCGGACTTGAAATCCCCGTCCGGGGACTTCGTCGGATTGATGATTACTGCGGCACGCATGCGAGGCGTGGAATTGATGTCGCTCATGGTGCCCTCCGTTGACAACGAGTGTGCGCTCCCAGCTCGAATAGTACTGTGAAAGTGCCGGTTGTCCTCGATGAAGCGCAGGATCGAGCACTGGTAGTTTGCTTGGGCGTTGTACCCGATCTCCGCCGGCGGGGCTATGACTTGAAGGCTCTGGAGCGTGGACGTTTGCGTAGCACCAGGAACGCCGTGGCGGCGGCCAGGCAGATCAGTCCGGCAACCCAGGTGTTGACCCTGAGGCCAAGAATCAGGTTTGCGTAATCGGAGCGCATGAGTTCGAAAACAAACCGGCCGGCCGTGTAGGCGGCAGCGTACAGGGCGAAGACGCTGCCGGCGCCGAGCTTGAAGCGCCGGTCCAGGGCGATCAGCGCCAGCCCAACCACCAGGCACCAGAGTGATTCGTAGAGGAATGTCGGCTGGTAGTAGCCGAGGACGATGGCATGTCCGGAAGCGTCCGTGGCCGCGGTTCCGGCGGACAGGTCCATCTGGTGGATTTGAAGTTTCCAGGGCAGTGAAGTTGGATCGCCGAAGAGTTCGTTGTTGAACCAATTTCCCCACCGCCCGAGTGCCTGGGCGAAAATCACGCCTGGGGCGACGGCATCCAGGAACGCGATGAGGGAGACGCCGGCCCGGCGGCACCCAATCCAGGCACCCACACAGCCCAGGGCGATGGCTCCCCAGATGCCGAGCCCGCCGTCCCAGATGGCGAAGGCATTCCACGGATTGCGTCCGGGCAGGAAGTACAGTTCGGGATCGGTGATGACATGGTACAGCCGGCCGCCGATGATGCCGCCGGGCACGGCCCAGAAGCAGATGTCCACCACCTGTCCGGGGAGGCCGCCCCTGGCGATCCAGCGCCGTGATCCGAGCCAGACGGCGACCACGATGCCGGCGATGATGCACAGGGCATAAAAGTGTATGGTCAGCGGGCCAAGGTGAAAGGCATTGACCGTCGGGGACGGGATGTAGCTCGTCGGGCTCATGGGGTTCCGTTCGGCAGGGGAAGGACGCAGCGTTTGGCCGTCATGGGGCGGCCTGCCGTTTCCCGAAGGCGGCCAGGATGGCGCCGAACAGGGCGACGGCGGCGAATGCTCCGACGGCGAGTTGGAATCCGGCGCTGGAAGCGGCGGCATGGCCGACGGCTGATGCGGGGCCGGATGCCAGGACGTAAAGGACGGCTCCGAACGCCACGCCCAGGGACGTGCCGACGCCGCGGGTCATGTTCATCACCCCGCTGACCATGCCGGCCTGGTTCGTGTGGCCGGCTGCGGCAACGGTGGCATTGTTGGCGGGGGTGAACAATCCCAGGCCCAGCCCAATTCCACCCAACGCGGTGCCGGCGAGCCAGAGGTTTCCGCCGGAGAAGGCCAGCACCGCCAAGGAAGCGGCCGCCAGGCACATGCCGGCGGAGGTGGGGACCCGGGGCCCGAGCCGGTCCGCCAATGTTCCGGCCAGCGGCGCTATCAGTGCCAGCCCGATGGGCAGGATGGTCAGCAACAGTCCGGCCTTCCCGGGCGGCATTGAGTGCGCGGCTTCCAGATATAACGGCGTGACGAAGAGCACGCCGAAGAGGACCAAATAGCTCATCAGCCCGGTGGAGATGCCGCGGGAGAAGGTTCCGGTCCGGAAGAGCCCCAGGTCGACCAGGGGGTGGGGGGCCCGCTTTTCCCAGAAGATGAATGCTGTGAAGAGGACCAGGGAGGCGGCCAGCAAGCCCACCGCCACGGGGTTGTCGAATCCGATGCGTGATGTCTCGGAAAGAGTCAGCAGGAGCGCGCCTGCCGCCGGCAGGAGCAGTAGCAGCCCGGCCCAGTCGAGCCGTACCTTGGGAGCTTTGATCCGGGTGCGGGGGAGCAGGTACCATCCGAGCACGACGCCGATGATGCCGGCCGGGATGTTGACGAAGAACACCCAGCGCCAGCCTCCGGCTCCGACCAGGAGGCCGCCTACGGAGGGGCCCATGGCCAGTCCCACTGCCTGGGCGGCGCCCTGCAGGCCGATCGCCTGGCCGAGCTTGCCCGCCGGCATGCTGGTGCGTATCAGCGCGACGCTGTTGGCTTGCAGCATTGCCGCGCCGACTGCCTGGACTGCGCGGGCCACCAGCAGCCAGGTGATGTCCGGGGCCAGGGCGCATGCCAGCGATGCCAGGGTGAAGAGCGCGAACCCGTAGGTGTACAGCAGCTTGCGGCCCAGCATGTCAGCGAGGCGGCCGATGGCTGAGATGCTTCCCACCAGGACCAGCAGGTAAATCAGGGCGACCCATTCAACCTGGGCCAGGGAGGCGTTCATGTCCGTCTTGATGCTGGGAATCGCGAGCGTCACGATGCTCGCGTCCAGCTGGCCCATGAAAGCGCCTATGCACACTGTCGCGACCACCAGCCAGGGCGCCGAGGGCCTGCGCCGCACCCAGTCCGGCCTGGCGGGTTCATGAAACAGCCGTTCCCACCACGCTCTGGGGCCGGGAACCTCCCGGAAATGTTGTTCTGACATAGAACTATTCTATGTCAGAAAATATCAAGGGAGATAACATGGGGCCATGACCAATATGGCAGCAGCGCTTCCTGAGCCTCCCGGTGAACCCCTGCAGGCAGTGGGGGATGCCTGGTCCCTCACCGACGTCATCACCCGGTTGCGGCGGGTCCTGCGTTCGAGCGTCCGCCACGAGTTCCCCTGGGAGTCCCTGCCCATGGCGCAGGTGGAAATCCTCCAGCGGCTCGCGGATGAACCTGACCTGGGCGTTAGCGAGCTTGCTGCGCGACAGCGCCTGGCCACGAACACCGTCAGCAACCTGATCCAGCAGATGGTGCTTTCTGATTTGGTCAGCCGCACACCCCGCCCCGGGGACAGGCGTGCCCAAAACCTGCGGCTGACGGGGACCGGGACCCAACTGCTGCAGTCATGGCAAAACGCCAATGAACGCCGCGTGGCCAATGCCTTGTCCCAGCTGCCGCGCAACCGCCAAACACTCATCGAGGAGGCCATCCCCGCGCTCTCGGAGCTTGCCGCCCTCCTTGAGACGGACGATTCGGCCGACGCCTGACACCGGCCCGGCCGCACTCCCAAAAACCATTGTCTGGCACCCTCCATCGGGTATATCGTTAGCTATCGTTTAGTATCGTTCGCAATCGACCAAGGAGAGCATCATGCATGATTCATTCCCTGCGGGCGGGTTTATGGGCGGCAACCTCGATGGCATGTGGCAGGCCGTTGAGGAGTTCCGGTCACGGTTCGAGAAGCGCTCGGGCACCCGTGCCGGGCGGGGCGAATTGCGCTCTGCCGTGCTGGCCCTGCTGGCTGAGCGCCCCATGCACGGCTACCAGATCATCCACGAAATCGAGGAGCGCAGCGGCGGCAGCTGGAAGCCCAGCGCCGGTTCGGTCTACCCGACGCTGCAACTGCTGGCCGATGAAGGGCTGGTCAGCTCGGAGGAGTCCAACGGCCGGAAGATTTATTCGCTGACGGAAGCGGGGCGGGAGGAAGTGGCGAGTGCCGAAACGGCCGCGCCCTGGGACTCTGCACCGGCGTCGGGCCCCGGCTTTGCGGCGCTGCCGAAGGCCGGCGTCGAGCTTGCCCAGGCCGCTGCCCAGGTGGGCCGCACCGGTACACGGAAGCAGGTGCAGGAGGCCGTGACAGTGCTGGAAGAGGCCCGCCGCCGCCTGTACGCGATTCTCGCCCAGGACTGACGGGGGTGCCTTCGGTTCAACGCGGCAGTGCTGATCCGGTTCCCGGTGCCGCCGGCACCCGTGCCCGCTACCGACGCATCCTGCGCTTTGCCGCGTGGCATCTTGCGGTGACCTGGTGGTTTGAACTGCTCCTTCCCCGGATCGGCTTGCGCCGCCTTGCAGAACGTAACCGGGGGAGGAGGATGCAACGTTTCGCGCGCCGCTTCCACGTCCTCGCGGTGGAGCTTGGCGGCTTGATGATCAAGGTGGGGCAGTTCATGTCCTCCCGGCTGGATGTGCTCCCGCCGGAAATCACCGCTGAGCTCGAAGGCCTCCAGGATGAGGTGCCGCCCGTGCCATTCCCGGCAATCCGTGCCCTCGCGGAGGAGGAATTGGGCTCACCGCTGGACGTGGTTTTCACCTCGGTGGAGGCAACCCCCATTGCCGCCGCATCCCTGGGGCAGGCCCACGGGGCAAAACTCCTTTCCGGGGACGCCGCAAACACCGGGCTGGAGAGCGTGGTTGTCAAAGTCCAGCGGCCGGGCATTGACGCGATTGTCGCCGTCGACCTCGCCGCACTGCGCAAGGTGGGCGGCTGGCTCAGCCGCATCCGCCTTGTCGCGAATCGCGCCAATGTGCCTGCCCTGGTCGAGGAGTTTGCGCAGACCAGCCTCGAGGAAATCGACTACCTGCATGAGGCTGCCAACGCTGAACGCTTTGCCGCCGAGTTCGACGGCGACAACAGGGTGGCGGTCCCCGGCGTGGTGTGGGAGCGGACCACCCGCCGCGTACTCACGCTGGAAGATGTCACGGCAATCAAGATCACTGATGCGGAAGGACTGCGGGCGGCGGGAATCGATCCCGCGGAGGTGGCCCCGGTATTTGCCTCGGTCATGTTTGACCAGTTGTTCACCAACGGCTTTTTCCATGCCGATCCACACCCGGGCAACATCTTCATCACCCCGAATGGCGACGCATCCTCGGAGCATCCATGGAAGCTGACGTTCATCGACTTCGGCATGATGGGGGAGGTGCCGCCGAAAACGCGCAGCGGTCTGCGCAAGCTGTTGATCGCGGCCGCCGCCCGGGACGGCAAGGGGCTGGTGGCCGCAATCAGCGACATCGGGGTGCTGGTGCCGTCCGCCGACACGGCCGGGCTGGAGCGGGCGATGACGCAACTTTTCGCGAGGTTTGGCGGGATGGGCTTCGCCGAGCTCCGCGAGGTGGACCAGCGGGAATTCCGTGATTTTGCGGTGGAGTTTGGCGACGTGGTCCGTTCGCTGCCGTTTCAACTGCCGGAGAATTTCCTGCTCATTATCCGCGCCATGTCCCTGACGTCCGGCGTGTGCAGCTCGCTGGACCCCGGCTTCAACCTGTGGGACTCGGTGGAGCCTTACGCGGCCAAGCTGCTGCGCGACGAACGCGGGAACCTTGCCAAGGACGTGGCGGGGCAGGCGTTGGACGCCGCGTCCGTTGCCCTGCGCCTCCCCAAGCGGCTGGACGGGCTGGTCACCCGCATCGAAGACGGGTCACTGTCGGTGGCCACCCCGCGCTTGGAACGGCAGGTGGCACGGCTGATCCGCATGGCGCAGCGAGTGGCGTCGGCGCTTATATTCGGTGCTCTGCTGATCGCCGGTTCCATAGTGCGCGCCAATGATCTGGTGTTCGGCAACGTACTGATGGCCGCCTCGGTGGTGCCGCTGCTATTCGCCCTGGCTGCGGGGCGCCGCCGCAGGTGAGCGGCGGCGGGCTGGAGGGTTCGCCAGCCGGCCAAGCCGCCCGGCGGGCGCAAAAAATTTCACCTGTCCCTCGCTGCCCGCGTGTAACATGTCATATATTACTTCGGGCTGCTGGTGAGTTGCATTTCGGCCATGCTGCGGACTACGGCGGCAGGCATGGCAGTGCCTGAAAGAACAACGAGAAGGGGCGCAACACACGTGATCGTGAGCCAATACATCATTCCTGGAATGGCGGTGACCGACCATCGGGTGACCGTTCCCTTGGACTGGTTCAATGCCAACAACACCGCAACCATTTCCGTCTTTGCACGGGAACTGGTGGACGCCGAGCACCGGCATGAGCAGCTGCCCGTCATGGTGTTCCTGCAGGGCGGGCCCGGCGGCAAGGGCCCGCGCCCGCCCCGGCGGGAAGGGTGGATCGATGAAGCGCTGAAAACCCACCGCGTGCTGCTGCTGGACCAGCGCGGCACCGGGCGCAGCAGCCGGGTGGATGGAACCGTCATCTCCCGCTTCGACACCGCCTCAGCCGGGGCCGACTTCTTGCAGCACTTCCGCGCCGACTCGATCGTGGCCGACGCCGAACACCTGCGCAAAACCCTCTATGGAGGCCGCCGCTGGTCAACGCTGGGGCAAAGCTACGGCGGATTCCTGACCCTGACTTACCTGTCCCAGGCGCCCGAGGGCCTGAGCGCGTGCTACGTCACGGGCGGCTTGGCCAGCATCGCTCCGGACGCCGCCGAAGTCTACCGGCGCACTTTTCCGCGCACCCGCGGCAAAAACAGGGAGTATTACGCCCGCTACCCGGATGACCTGGCGCTGGTGTCCCGCATTGCGGACCGCCTGGCCGCCGGCAGGGTGCTGCTCCCCGACGGCGACACGCTGAGCGTGCGGCGCTTCCAGTCGCTCGGCATCGACTTTGGCATGAAGCCGGGCTTTGAGCGCATGCACTGGCTGTTGGATGAGGCGTTTGCCGACGACGACGGCGACCGGCTCAGCGACGGCTTCCTGGCCCAGGTGCTGGCACGCACCTCCTTTGCCGACAACCCGCTGTTTGCTGCCATGCAGGAGAGCATTTACGCCCATGGCGACAACGGTCCCACGGGATGGGCGGCACAGGCCGAACTGGGGCGGCATCCGGACTTCGCCGAGACGGCGCGGCCACTGCTGTTCACCGGTGAGATGATGTTTCCCTGGATGTTTGAGGAGATCCGCCTGCTGCGCCCCTTCGCAGCTGCCGTGAACGAGCTGGCCCGCCGTGAAAGCAACAGTTTGCTGTATGACGTGGAACGGCTGGCCGCCAACGAGGTCCCGGTGGCCGCGGCCGTCTACTTTGACGACATGTACGTGGATGCCGGGCTGCAACTGGACACGGCGGCCGTCGTCGGCAACACGCATGCCTGGGTGACCAATGAATTTGAACACGACGGCATCGGCGATGCCAAAGTTTTTGCCTATTTGAAAGACACTATTGCCCAGTTGGGCGGAGGAATATCGAAATGACCGCAAGTGATGCAGTGACCACCCGATCCATGCCTGCCCCGGCCACCCCGGACCCTCGCCTGCCGAAGCTTGCCAACGTCGAGGCCTTTACGGAGTACATGGGCCAGGGGTGGGGGACCCCTGACCGCACCCCTCCCGTGGTGGCCGGCGCGGCCGCGGCGGCCGGTCACCACCGGGCGCGTCTTTCCGCGGAATTTCCCGGACAGGCGCTGGTGATTGGCGCCGGCCGCGCCCCCGTCCGGGCCAACGACACCTACTATGACTTCCGCCCGGATTCGGATTTCTACTGGCTGACGGGTGCCGCCGTCGAAGGTGCCGTGCTGGTCATGACCCCCTCCGGGGCCGCCCACGACGCCACTGTGTACATTCCGGCCCCCTTCTACGCCGGCGACCCCCAGTTCTTCACCAACGCCGCCCATGGCGAGATGTGGGTCGGCTCCGCCCCCGACTTTTCCGACTGGGCGCAGGCGCTGTCCCTGCCGGTCAAGCCGCTAGCCGAGCTCGACGCCGGCATCAGTTCCGCCATGCGCGCCGGCTCCGGCACGCTTGCCGCCGGGGCCCTGGCCGCCGATGTGCGCAGCCGCCACGGGCTCGACGGCGGCCGGCTCGGGCAGGTGCTCTCCACGCTGCGGATGGTCAAGGACGACTGGGAAATCGCCCAGCTGCGCGAGGCTGTCGATCACACCGTGGACGGCTTTGCCGCCGTCGTGCGCGAAATCCCCACCGCCATCAAGGCGGGAGGGGAGCGCTGGCTGCAGGGCACCTTTGACCGGCACGCGCGCACGCACGGCAACGGCGTGGGCTACGCAACCATCGTGGGCAGCGGCAAGCACGCCCCGACGCTGCACTGGGTGCGGTGCGACGGTCCCGTCCTGGAGGACAAGGTGCTGCTGCTGGACATGGGAGTCGAAGCGAAGAGCTTCTACACGGCCGACGTCACCCGCACGTTCCCGGGCTCCGGGACGTACAGCCCCATCCAGCGCCAGGTCCACGACCTGGTGGAGAAGTCGCACCGGGCAGGCCTGGCCCAGGTGGGGCCCGGGAAGTACTTTGCCGATTTCCACGATGCCTGCATGGAAGTCATCGCCAACGGCCTCAACGACTGGGGCCTGCTGCCGGTGTCCGTGGATGAGGCACTCTCGCCCAAGGGCCAGCACCACCGCCGGTACCTGGTGTGCGGGGTGGGCCACCACCTGGGCCTGGACTGCCACGATTGCGCCCAGTCCAGCTACGAAAGCTACCAGGGCTCGCCCATGGTGCCCGGCATGGTGCTCACGGTGGAGCCCGGCCTGTACTTCCACGAGCACGACCTCACGCTTCCGCCGGAACTGCGCGGCATCGGCGTGCGCCTGGAGGACGACATTGTGGTCACTGAAACGGGCTCCAACGTCATCTCCGACGCCCTGCCGCTGGACGCTGCCGGGATTGAGGCGTGGATGGCGCGCGTCCAGGGGGCCTGAGCCGGCACCGGCCCGATTGTGCCTCAACGTCTGCCATCACAGACGCGTGATTCACTTCACCCCCGTTGTTGGGCCGGAATTCACCGGAAATTGAATATATGACTACGCAACGGACCCACTGGCGGGCAGGACGATGAACCAGGCAATTCTTGACGGAAGCGGCCTGGGCGCCCTTGAGCTGGTTTCCCTGTCGGGGGCGCCGTGGACTAGCACCATTGCTCCCGGCGCCCTGGAGAGGGTCCGCCGCTCATGGGAGCTTGCTGTGGCCTCCGCGCAGCGCCGTCCCGTTTACGGGCGGACCACGGGTGTCGGCTCAAACAGGAGCGTGACACTGGGAAACCCCACTGAGCAGGACCGCCGGTTGCTGCGCAGCCACGCTTCGGGTTCGGGTCCCGGGGTCCCCACGCGCACGGTGCGGGCCACCATGATCGTCAGGCTCAACCAGCTGCTCAACGGGGGCTCCGGGATCCACCCCGATGTCATCCCGGCCATTGCGGGGCCCTTGCCGACGGCAACGTGCCGAGCGTGCATGGCTACGGTGCCATTGGGACGGCGGACCTGTCCGCGCTCGCTGAAATCGCCCTCGCGCTGATGGGGGAGGTGCCCTTCGAAAACGGCCAGGTGCGCAGCTACTGGACGCCCGTGACCGGTGATGCCCTTACCTTCATCGAGTCCAATGCCATGACTGTTGCGCAGGGATGCCTGGGCCTGGCCGAGGCCGAAAATTGGTTGGACCACTATTTGCTGACCAGCGCCCTTTCCCTGGTTGCCGTCAAGGGGTCAACGGAGCCCTTCTCCGCCGCCGTCCACGCGGCGCGCCCGCAGGCGGGCCAGGCCGAAGTGGCGCAACGGATGCGCGAACTGTTGGCGGGCAGCTCGCCGGCCGCTGCCCGGGTCCAGGACTCCTACGGATTCCGCGCGCTGCCCCAGGTGGCCGGGGCCCTCCGTGCCAGCCTGGACGCGCAGGCCTCGGTGCTGGGCATTGAGATCAATGCGTCGGCGGAGAACCCGCTGTACAGCGTGGACGGCGGCGACGTCTTCCACAACGCAAATTTCCACGGCCCTCCCGCTTGCCCTGGCCATGGACCACACGAAACTGGCACTGGCCAGCGTGGCCCACCTGTCCGGCGCCAAGCTGAACAACCTTTCCGACCCCGGCATGACCGGGCTCAACTCTTTTCTGGCCGACGGCGAGCCGGGCAGCAGCGGCGTGATGCTCCTGGAGTACAACTCCGCCGCCGCGCTTGCCAGGCTCCGGACCGCAGCACAGCCGGCGTCATTGGGCGTCACAGTCATTTCCCGGGGAACCGAGGACCACGCCAGCCTTGCCGCGCAGTCCGCCGACCAGCTCCGGGACGCCCTGCGCGCAGCAACGGATGCCCTGGCCTGCGAATTGATCTCGGCAACCCGCGCCGTTTCCCTCACCGGGGCGGCCATGGACCACACCACGAGTTTGGGCCAGTACTTCCTGGAAGCACAAAACCGCTTCAATCCTGACGTGATTGACCGTCCGCTCAGCGGCGACCTCGCTGCCGCCGCCGGTTTGCTACAGCTTTCATTCGACCTCTAAGGCAGCCATGACCAATCCGCAAGTGCAACAATCCGCTGGCCCCACCCTGGATGAAATCCCCTTTGGCCGGTTTCACCTGAAAATCACGGCCATGACGTTCGGGGCCAATTTCTCGGACGGCTTCGCCCTCGGCACTCATCGGCTTGTTCTTCGGCAGCCTGATCCTGGGCCGGGTCGGTGACCTCATCGGCCGCGAGCGCGTTTATGTCCTGAACTTTGTGCTGATTGCTGTGGCATCCGCCCTGCTATTCTGGGCACCAAACGTTGACGTCCTTTTCATCCTGCGCCTGCTCATCGGGTTTGGCCTCGGTGCCGACTACGCGGTGGGGCCAACCCTCCTGTCCGAGTTTGCACCCCGCAAGCAGCGCGGCTTCATTCTGGCCTCGCTCACCGTCCTGTGGACAGTGGGTTACGTCGTCGCCAATGTCATGGGCGCCTACATCGATTTCGGTCCCGATGCCTGGCGCTGGCTGCTGGCAAGCGGCGCCATCCCGGCCCTGGTGGTGCTGGTGGTCCGGATCGGCACCCCCGAATCGCCCGGTTGGCTGATCAGCCGCGGACGGATTGAGGAAGCACGGACAATTGTGAGGAAGTACCTGCAGGTGGAACTGGACCCGAGCGAATTCGAGGTCGAGTCCAACTCCGCACGCTACCGGGAATTGTTCAGCAGGAACATGTGGAAGCGGACAGCATTCGGCGCCATTTTTTACAGTGCGCTGGTTCTCCCGTACTTCGCCATCTACACCTGCGTTCCCACGATTCTCGCCGGCCTGAACGTCTCCGACTACAACCTCCAGAACCTGCTCCTCAACCTTTTCCTGCTGGGTGGCGGCGTGGTCGGGCTGTGGTTTTTGCAAAAGATGCGCCGGCGCTCGTTCACCATCTGGACCTTTGGCATCCTTGCCACCTCCCTGCTGGTCCTGGGCCTGGTCAGCAATCTCCCCGCCCTGGTGGTCATGATCCCGTTCGTCATCTACACCTTCGTCATGTCGGGAGGATCCAACATCACCCAGGTGTACCCGCCGGAACTCTTCCCCACACAGCTGCGTGCCTCCGGCGTCGGGCTTCTCAATGCCTTGAGCCGCATCGCGGCGGCCATCGGAACGTTTGTGCTGCCTCTCAGCCTCGACAGCTGGGGCATCCCCGGCACCATGTTCTGGCTGGGCGGTGTGCTGCTGCTCGGACTGGTTGTGACGGTCATGTGGGCCCCGGAAACCCAGCGCGAACAGCTGTTCTGACCCTGGACATCCGGTTCAGCTGCTGGGGCGTAGGCGCCGGGATATTTCATCGGCGCAGCGCCTGACCTCCGGCAGCCACCGTTCGGCGAGTTCCTCCAGCTGCACGGTGCGCGCCAGCAGCTCATTCAGGGCCTCGACAGAGTGCACGCCGTTTTCATACCGTGTTGGAAACGCCTCCGGCCCGGGGTAGAGCGCCGCCAGCTGGGCTGCGGACATGGCCGCCAGCATGGCCCGCCCGCTTGCCGTCAGGTGCGCAGGCAGGCGGACACCGGCGTCCGTCACGAGGTCGGTCTGCCGCTTGGCCTGTTCTTCAATGACGTAGATGACCTCCCGACGGTGCATGACCGCCAGGTGGGCGGTGCGCTTGGTGCGTGCCACCAGCTGCGCCATCGGGAATCGGGCAATGCGTTGCAGGGGCGCCTGGCGTGAGTATCCGGTCCCCAGTTCATGGGCCGTGACGCCGAGCGCATACTTGCGCTCCTCGGGCAGGTGCACTACAAAGCCGTCGTCAATCACGGCCGTGAGCAGGTGGTAGGTGGTGGAGCGCGGCAGCCCTGTGTCCCGTAAAATGGCCGTGGCTCCCACCGGACCGCCCTGTGACGCCACATAGCGCAGCACGGACAGCACGTTCTTTGCGGCGGGGACCTGTGGCGGCACTGAAGGCGAGTTCACTCCACCATGCTAGCCACCTATCGTCTGTGATCACAGACGTAAATGGGAAGTTCCGAATGCCGGGCACCTCCAGCAATCCGTTCCCAGCCCTATCCAGCGGACCGCAGCTGGAATAACGTAAACCCATGGACTGGAAACTTGAATTGGTGTTTGTGCCTGTCTCCGACGTGGACCGGGCCAAGGATTTCTACGTGAACAAGGTGGGCTTCAACGCCGACTTTGACGAACGCCCCACCGAGGGCATCCGCTTTGTGCAGCTGACCCCGCCGGGCTCGGCGTGTTCCATCTGCATCGGCGAGGGTCTCACTGATGCGCCCGCCGGGACAGCCCCGAACATGCAGATCGTTGTCAGCGACATCCAGGCCGCCCACAGCCAACTCAAGGCAAACGGTGTGGACGTCAGCGACATCGACGTCCAGGCCTGGGGCCACTTTGTCTACTTTGCCGATCCCGACGGCAACAAGTGGGCGCTGCAGTACATCCCCAGCCGTCCCAACGGCTAAATCCGCCTCAAGCACGACGGCGGCAGGCGGGTTGGGCGCCCAACGCGCCTGCCGCCGTCGTGCGTTGGGCAGCGCTGCCTGCCGGTAAAGTGGGGGCGGGTGAACTTCCCGGGCCCGCCACCAACCCACTCGCAAGGACCACACCCATGAGCTTGATCCGCCTCAACGATGTCTCCGTCCGCTTTGACAACATGCAGGTGCTGCGGGAAGCGTTTTTCAAGCTCGACGGCGGAGACCGGGTGGGCCTGATCGGCCGCAACGGCTCGGGAAAGTCCACGCTGCTCAAGCTGGTCATGGACCAGGTGGAACCGGATTCCGGCACCGTGGCTGTGGAACTGGGCACAAAGATTGGCTACTTTTCGCAGTTCTCCGAGCTCAACGGCGCCTCCACCATCCTTGAGGTGCTCCAGGACGTCTTTGCCCACGTGGTGGAGGTCGAAGCTGAGCTGGCCGGCATTGACGCCGCGCTCGCGGCCGACCAGCCCGCCGATGAGCTGGACCGGCTCATCCACCGCCAGGCGGAGCTGTTTGCCGACATGGACCGGCTGGACGGCTGGGACTACCAGCGCACCACCGACAAGGTCCTCACCACGCTGGGCTTCGCTGAGGCCCACCGTTCCTGTGCCATCGACGAGCTCTCCGGCGGCTGGCGCAACCGGGCCGCCCTCGCGAAAATCCTGCTTGAGGCGCCGGATGTGCTGCTGCTGGACGAGCCCACCAACTACCTGGACGTGGCCGGCGTGGAATGGCTGGAAGGCTGGTTCAAGAATTTCAAGGGGGCGGCCGTCATCGTCTCCCACGACCGGCGGTTCCTGGACTCGGTGGTCACGCGGATCATCGAGCTGGAGAACTTCCACCTCCACGAATACCCCGGCAATTTTGGCGAGTACGTGGTGGCCAAGCAGTTCCGGCTCAAGACTCTGGAGAGCCAGTTTGTGCATGAATCCGAGCTGCTGGCGTTTGAGGCGGAAGGGATTTCGGACCGCCGGGCTGCGGCGAAGGCAGCGTCCAAGGGGCTGGATTCCAAGCTCTCCAAGATCAAGAAATCTCGTGCGCCGCGGCCCGTGGACAAGATCATCACCGAGATCTACGGCGGGCTGCACGTCAAGGATGTGCTCTGCCGGGTGGAGTCGCTGTCGAAGGCGTATGCCGGCCGGACCTTGTTCAGCGACCTCAGCTTTGAGATCCGCCGCGGCAACAGGATTGTGGTCCTGGGCGCCAACGGTTCCGGCAAGTCAACACTTTTGCGGGCCCTCACGGGGGAGGAGCCTGCCGATTCAGGCCACGTCACGTGGGCCAAGGGCGGCGGGCTGGTCTCCTACAACCAGGTTTTGGATGAGCTGGATCCCGAGGACACCGTCACGCACGCCGTCAACGCGATGCCGGACAGCCTGGCCCTGACCGCCACGAAGAAGTCCGTGAACCGCTTCCTGGCCATGTTCCAGTTCTCCGAGGCGGACCTCAAGCAGCGCATCGGGGCGCTTTCCGGCGGGCAGCGGGCCCGTGTTGCCATGGCGCAGTGCCTGCTCTCGGGCGCCTCGGTGCTGGTGCTTGACGAACCCACCAACCACCTGGACATGTCCAGCACGCAGGTCATGGAGCGCGCCTTGCTGCACTTCCCCGGGGCCGTGGTGGTGGTCAGCCACGACCGCTTCTTCACTGACAAGATTGCCAACCGCCGGCTGGTGTTCAATCCCGACTCCCAGGGCGAAATTGAGGTCCGGCAGGGGTAATCTGGAGCTCGGCCCCAAGGAGTGCCGCCTTGCCGACCCGTTGAGAGGACAAATTAGTGACTATCTGGGGAACGCGTCGCTGGAAACCCCGGACCAGGGCAATGGCCGCCCTTGTTGCCATCGTGTTGTCCGGGTATGCCTGGACTGCAGCCGGTGCCCAAACGCCCGCCCCGCCGGGCCCCTCCGCGCCGTCGGTGGCAGTCCACCCGGACAGCCACCGCAACGTCACACGCTCCCTGGCCGGCCACCGGCACCAGGCGGTATGTGCGCCCGCCACGCGGGGCCATGCCAGCTGCGACGCCGTCAAGGACCTGGATGTCGGAGGCCCCCTCGCATCAGCTTCCACCGTGCCGTACGGCTATGCGCCCTCGGACCTGCAGGCCGCCTACAAACTCCCGGCCGCAACGGCTGGAGCCGGAGTGACGGTGGCGGTGGTGGACGCCTACGATGACCCAACGGCGGAATCGGACCTTGCCGCCTACCGGGCCAAGTTCGGACTCCCTGGTTGCACGGCATCCAACGGATGCTTTGCGAAGGTTGACCAGCGCGGCGGCGCGGCCTATCCGCACGCCGACGCGGGCTGGTCCACTGAAATCAGCCTGGACCTGGACATGGTTTCTGCTGCGTGTCCGCTGTGCAACATCCTGCTGGTGGAGGCCGACACCACCTCGATTGCCGACCTGGGCGCCGCCGTGAACATGGCAGTCGCCAAGGGCGCAGTGGCCGTTTCCAACAGCTACGGGACCCCGTCCAGCAGCCTCGATTCCTCTTTTGACGGTTATTACAACCACCCCGGCGTCGCCGTGACCGCGAGCGCCGGCGACACTGGCTATGGCGCCGAATATCCAGCAGCGTCCGCGTACGTAACGGCCGTGGGCGGGACCAGCCTGAGCCGGGATGCGAGTGCCCGGGGGTGGGCGGAAAGCGCCTGGTCCGGCTCCGGCAGTGGCTGTTCCTATGCTTCCACCAAGCCGGCGTGGCAGGCTGACGCCGGCTGCACCACCCGCACCGTCACCGACGTTTCGGCCGTGGCAGACCCGGGAACCGGGCTGGCCGTTTACAGCGCCGCCACGGGTTGGACTGTCGTTGGGGGAACCAGTGCATCCGCACCCTTGATAGCCGCCGTGTACGCCATGGCCGGGGTGCCGCCGTCGGGCAGCAATCCGGCGCAATTCCCGTACCTCCATGCCGGGCAGCTCAACGACGTTGTGACAGGAAGCAACGGCAGCTGCTCCGGCGCCTACCTGTGCTCCAGCACCGTCGGATACGACGGGCCCACCGGGCTGGGGACTCCGGCAGGGGTGTCGGCGTTTGCCGGCGGCGCGGCCCAACCCACGCCAACCCCAACCCCGACGCCGTCGCCAACCCCGACGCCAGTGCCGTCTCCGCCTGTCCACGCCATTACCTCGCTTGCGGACACCGTCTACGCTAATCCGTCCGGCCTGCTCTTTGACGTGCCAGCCGCCGGAGCCGAAAAGTCCGGCCCTGCCCGACAGATCGGCCATGGCTTCACCAACATCCGCGACATGCACGTCACGGACTGGAACAGCGACGGTGTCCTCGACCTGCTTGTCCAGTGGAACAGCGGCAGGGTGAACGTTTACCTGGGAGCCGGCGGGGGACTGGCATACGGACCGGTCATCGCTTCCCAGGGGTGGCAGGGCGTAACACTCACCGTGGGCAAGTGGTCCACGAAAGCACCCTATCCGTGGCTTGTGGGCACCAACAGTGCAGGGGGATTGTATTACTGGGCCAACCCCCACGGGACAACGGTGCAGACCGCCGTGAAGATCGGAAATGGCTGGACGGGCCTGAAGATCACGCAGCTCGACTTTGATGCCGACGGCCGCCCCGACCTCCTGGTCCGTCAAACGAGCGGCGCGATGCTCCTCTATCGCGGCAACGGCACCGGGCAGATCGTCTATGAGACCCGCCGGGTGATTGGCTCAGGGTGGCAGGGGTATGACGCACTGAGCCCGGTTTTCGGATTCGCAAGACCCGGCAGCAGGGGCTTGGTCGCCCGTAACATCTCGACCGGTACGCGCTATTACTACCCGGTGTACACGGGGTACTGGGGTCCGCGCATTGCCTTGTCAGGCAATTGGCAGAAACTCACCCTGGCAGATTGACGTCCGCGCCGGCCGCACCAGCCTGGCGAGCGGGGCTGACGACGACAACGGGCAGGTCCCCGTCCGTCTCAATGGCGTCGCCGCCGCCGTTGCGGCTGTGGTAGCCGGTGGAGAAGTGCCGGATGGTGTGGACGGAAGCCCCGCCGCGGGCCAGGGCGGCCACCACCAGGTCACGTTCCTGGTCAGTGTTTTCGGCAATCTTGTGAGTGATTTGAAAGGTAAACAGAGACAGGCCCACCCGGCGGTCAAAGGTGGCTGCACCCACCAGGTCGACGTCGAAGCCGCCGGGCAGCTTCCAGCCCTCGGGGCAGGACCAGAACCTGACATGGTGCCGCTGCGCCGGGCTGCCGTCGACTTCCAGCTCGAAGGCGAGGGTTTGCTTGCGGCTGAAGACAAAGAGCGGGCTCACGGGCGCCGCGGGGTAGCTGCGGCGCATCACGGAATCCCTGGCGATCCGCCAGCTGCTGCGCAGCGTGACGGGATCCGGCTCGGTCCAGCCGGCGGCCAGCATGGCCCGGCGAAGCTCCCCGGTGCTGCCAACCACTGCCAGGTTGACCGGGTCGCCGAGCAGGCCGTCAACGGTGCGCGTGCGGCCAATGAAATAGTCGGGGACATACAGTCCGGACAGGACGCGGTTCAGGCGCGGCAGGAGTACATAGGCGGCCAACACCCACACGACAATGAAAAGCCACGGCTGGCGCAACCGGTCGCGAACCTCCGTGGCAACGAGAAAGTAGATCAGCCAGCCGGCTCCCACAATGATGAGCAGGAACACGGCCCTTTGAAACCAGAGACGGGCCGTGCTCTCCAGGCGACGGCGGCGGACAACCGGGGCTGACACTCCGGCCCCCGGCGCGCCTGCCCCCGGACCTCCGACGCCCGGCGCGCCCCTGCCAACCGGTGCGGTGTTGTCGCCGGCCCGGGCACCAGTTCTGCGGTCGGGTTCACTGGTGGAATTGGCATCCATCACTCCAGTATGGCCGCGTGGCGGCTGTTCGTCCTCCCTCCAGCCGCGCGTAATATCGGCTGCCGGCCGTGACACACTTCTGCACGGGTCTCCGGCGCGGTGCAGCGACGAAGGTGAAAAGATGTCAGCCGCGCGCCACGCGTTTTAAAGGCAACCTGCCACCGGTGGTATGTCCGGGCCTGAAAATGAGTCATGGCAGGCAGCGCCGTGCGTTGTCACATCTGTCAAGTAACGGAGAATAGAGCTGGATTCATCCGATGTCTCATGGTTGGGTTGAGTGGCGCGGGTCACGCGACTGGCGCGAAATCAAAAGCCAAGGACATCCAATGACACTCGAGAATTCACCAATCATCAAACGCATTGCCGGGGCCGGGGCTGCGGCCCTGGTGGCCGGCGCCCTCATCCTCACCGCCGCTCCGGGGGCCCTGGCCGGCGGGCAGGCCGAGGACGGCCAGGCTGCGGGCACCACGGCTGCGGGCAGCGCGGGCTCATCCGCGGTGCCGGCCATCTACCCGGTGCCGCAATCCGTGGCGGCACAGGGCCGGGAAGTACCCCTGAACGGCAGGGTCACTCTGGTGGTCGGGCGCACCACCGACAAGGCGGCCGTGACGGCCGCAACCACGCTGCTAAGCGGCGAGGGCAACAACGTCAATGTCGTGACCGGCGCGCAGGACATCAAGAACGGCAGCGTCATCTACCTCGGTACGCCCCAGGACAACCCCACCGTGAAGGACGCACTGGGCAAGCTTGGCATCGACGCCGCTCCGACGCTGGCGCACGCCGAAGGCTATGTCCTGGCCACCGGCTCCATCGACGGCCTGGACACGGCGGTGCTGGCCGGTGCGGACAACAACGGCACCTTCTACGCCGTTCAAACGCTCCGCCAGGTCATCAACAAAAAGGCGATCGCGCCGGTCCGGGTCCTGGACTGGCCGCTCATGAGCGTGCGCGGGACGGTGGAAGGCTTTTACGGCACCCCGTGGTCTCACCAGGCCCGGCTGGACCAGTTCGCCTTTTACGGCCAGCAGAAGATGAACACCTACATCTACTCGCCCAAAGACGATCCCCTCCTCCGTGCCCAGTGGCGTGAGCTGTACACCGGGACCGAACAGCAGCAGCTGAAGGAACTCATCGACACTGCCGCCGCAAACCACGTGAAATTCACGTATGCGCTCTCACCGGGCAACGACATCTGCTACTCGAACAAGGCGGACCTGGACTCGACAGTTGCCAAGTTTGACTCCCTCTACTCGCTGGGCGTCCGCGACTTCTACATCGCCCTGGACGACATTGCCCCGTACCTGCAGTGCGCCGCTGACAAGGCCATGTTCCCCAAGACGAACTTCAAGGGACTCGCCGATGCCCAGGCCTACTACCTTAACGCTGTCAATGCCCAGTTCATCAAGACACACCCCGACGCCGGCGCCCTGCAGATGGTCCCCACCAACTATGCCGGCTCC